>JAAYBR010000079.1 GCA_012730045.1 Candidatus Hydrogenedentota bacterium
CCGCTTGCCGCGCCCCCGCAGGGGAACGGCTTGGTGTTCCCGCACGAACCGAGGACATGCGCACGTAGGGGCGCCGCTTGCCGCGCCCCCGCAGGGGAACGGCTTGGTGTTCCCGCACGAACCGAGGTCCGCGCATGTAGGGGCGCCGCTTGCCGCGCCCTCTTTCTAGACACACGCCAAACCCCGCATGCGCGGACCTGCCGCATACACCCGACGGGGCGCCGCTTGCCGCGCCCGGGACGGGCGCGTTGATTCCCGGGCGGGGAAAGGGGTACAACGTCCCCATGGCCGCAGGGGCCGGGAAACGACGCAACGCCATGCCCACAGCCCGCAACCGCGAGAAATGGACGCGCGAGGAGCATCTGCTCGCGTTCAACCTCTACTGCAAGATTCCGTTCGGCACCATCCACCACCGGAACCCGCGGCTCATCGAGCTGGCGGAACTGCTGGGGCGGACGCCCTCGTCCGTCTCCTTCAAGCTGACGAACTTCGCGCGGCTGGACCCGGCGCTGCAGGCCCGGGGCATCGCCGGACTGACCCACGGTGCCAAGGGGGAGGAGCACATCTGGCGGGCCTTTCAGGAAGATGCGGAGGCGGTGGCTTTTGAGAGCGAACGTCTCCTTGCCCAGCGCCGGGAGAAGCCGCTGGAGGTGTCGGCGGACATTGACGACCGCGACCTGCCCGCCGACGGGAAGGAGCGGGAGTCCGTTGTGCGCGTGCGGGTCAACCAGAGTTTCTTCCGCAGCCGCATCCTGTCCGCCTACGACTTCCGCTGCTGCGTCACGGGGCTGGCCGTGCCGGAACTGCTCGTCGCCAGCCACATCCGCCCGTGGAGCATGGACAAGGCCAACCGGCTGAACCCGCGCAACGGCCTATGCCTCAACGCGCTGCACGACCGCGCGTTCGACCGGGGGCTCATGTGGATCGCCGACGACCACACCGTGCGTTTCCGCCCGGCGGCCGGAAAGACGGACGATCTGGCGCGGGGCGCGCTGGAATGGCTCACCCGCTTCGAGGGCAAACGCCTGAACCTGCCCAAAGGATTCTCCCCGGACCCGGCGTTTCTCCGCTGGCACGCGGAACACGTCGCCCGCTGAAACCGGCCGTCGCGTGCGCGGCCGGCAAACCCCTTACCAGAAGACAAAGCGACTCCCATGACGGACGTGTTCACGAAAGAGAAGCGGTCGGAGGTGATGTCGCGGATCCGTTCGCGGGGGAATCTGCAGACGGAGGCGTGGGGGGTGCTTGCAATCTACGGCGGTCCGTGGCATAATTCAACTGCCGTGACGGAAAGGAGCCTCGTGTTCCCGGTCCATGGTGACTGTTGCGGGAAGTGACCCGCGGTTTACCGTCACGGGTTTTTTGTTTTCAGGCCCCATTTTCTTCCCTTGGTCCGGGGAAATTTAACGATACCGTATCCGGAGATGGTGCCGGACGGGCTGGCGGCGAAGCGTGGGCCAAGTTTTTGCAGGTATTCATAGACGGGCAGACTTTCGGCATCGCCATCCCATGCGTCCCCGTATTCCACGAACTGCCGGTACACTCCGTAGGCCACCAGATCCGCCAGTTGCAGACGCTCGTCCGCGTTGCTGTCGCTGAAGCGCAGATTCCCAATCCGGTCGAAAACAAACCCCTTTCTCAGCTGTGATCCCGCCGTCTTGAGCCGCTGGTGCTGTTTCTTCAGGTTGTCCTTGTACTGGTTGCCCCTCGGAGTGGCTCCGCTCATGTCGTCCACAACGATGTGCGCATATCCGCGCCGCCGGGCCATCTCCAGTTGAACCCGCTGCAAGAGGATGTCATAGGCGATAGCCGGGGCGTAGTGCGCCCTTTCGGCGTAAAGCTGCTGGACCTCCTCCTTCTTCACAACACAAGCCAGAAGCGTGCAATCCGTGCCGACAATCAGCTCATAGACGCTTTCAGCAAACCGCCGAAGTTGGTCCTCGCTGATGGAGAACCTCTCAAGGTATCTTGCCTCGCGTTCCTTGGCGTGCCGCAACCAGTTCGCCTTGATCTCCACGTCCCCCCGTCCGAAGCAGTCCCGCTTGAGTCTGCGCAGGCCGTGGTGAAGCACCCCCGCCTGCGCGGGCGTCACCAGAATCCCGCCAAACACGAAATAGGGGGTGATTCCGCCCTTTGTGCTGTATGCGCGCGGAGAATAGGCATACTCCTTCGTGCCGGAATCATCCACATAGAAGACGTGTGTGTGTTCCTCGGGCATACGACCCTCCCTGCTTCCAGCCGCACAGGCTCCCAATTCCATCGCCTGATCACATCCACGCCCGGGATCGCATCTCCACGAGCCGGACGGTATAATACACTTAACCCCCCCGGAGACAGCATCTCCGGCCCGACGCCTCTCATCCGGGAGGCGTTTCTTTTTTGCGGGGGCTTGTTGCTAGACTGCGTTCCTGTCCGGCGGGTGCGCCGGGGTTCTCCACACCGGGCGGATTTGTCCGACGACGGGATAGTCATGACGGACGTGTTCACGAGAGAGAAGCGGTCGGAGGTGATGTCGCGGATCCGTTCGCGGGGGAATCTGCGGACGGAGCTGCGGCTGATGGAGATCATGCGGGGGGCGGGGATCACGGGGTGGCGGCGGGGGCAGCCGGTGCATGGTCATCCGGATTTTGTGTTCCGGCGGGAGCGGGTGGCGGTGTTTGTGGACGGGTGTTTCTGGCACGGGTGCCCGAAGTGTTACCGGCGGCCGAAGTCGAACCGGAGGTTCTGGGACGCGAAGGCGGCGCGGAACCGGGCGCGGGATGCGGAGGTGACGCGGACGCTGCGGCGGGCGGGGTGGACGGTGGTGCGGATCTGGGAGCATGCGCTGCGGCATCCGGGGCGGATCGCCTGGCGGCTGGGGCGGGCGTTGGGGGGGAGGGTTTAGGGTCTAGGGTCTAGCAGCCCGTGGCAAAAGGCTGAATTGAGCGGACCATGTTGAGGTGGTTCCATGCGGGCGTTTCTGGGCGTGTCGTGTGGCGGTGTTTCCTGCGGGGGGGCATACAGGACCAAATGGTC
>JAAYBR010000080.1 GCA_012730045.1 Candidatus Hydrogenedentota bacterium
ACTCCCCAAGAACGTGCGGGGGCTCCCGCGACATCTGACGCCTGACACGCCTTTCTTGAACGACATTCCCGCCCACGGGCGGTCAGATGCTCGCCATGACGCGCTGTGCCGGAGCCGTGGCGGGAACGAGATGGCGTCGCTTCGCTCGCCATGACGTGTGTCTCAGCGTCATGGCGAAGGCGCGCAGCGCCTGAAGCCATCTCGTTCCCGGCATGGCGTCGGCATCCGCAGCCGCCTATACGGCGTTTCGGAGCCTTTGCCGGCGGTTGCATTCGCGCCGGGGACGGGGTATACTATCTGAAAGAAGATTCAGTTTATTGTTTTCAGGTGCGCCCGGCATCCTCAACCTTGGGAGGAACAGGCATGACACGCGAACTGACCCGGCGGCAGCAGGACATTCTTGAGTTCATCATCGAGAGCGTGCGGGACAACGGCTTCCCGCCGACCATCGCCGAGATCGGCGAACGGTTCAGCATCGCCTCGACCAACGGCGTGAACGACCACCTGGTCTCTCTGGAACGCAAGGGGTACATTGAGCGGTCCTCCTCCAAGGCGCGCAGCCTGCGCGTGACGGACAAGGGGGTCGCCCACCTGTTCACCCCCAATGTGCGCATGGCCCCCCTGCTCGGCCGTGTGGCCGCGGGGTCCCCCACCCTCGCCCTGGAAAACGTGGAGTCCTACCTTCCCGTCGAGACGGGCCAGCCGGGAAACACCCTCTACTGCCTGCGCGTTGCCGGGGACAGCATGATCGAGGACGGCATCCTGGAGGGGGACATTGTCGTGGTGGACCATGACCGCGCGCCGCGTCCGGGGGATGTGGTGGTCGCGCTGGTGGACGGCGAGGCGACGGTGAAGCACTTTCACCCGGACGGCGGGGTGGTGGAGCTGCGGCCGGCGAACGCGGCCATGCGGCCCATGCGCTTTCCGGCGGGGGAGGTGCAGGTGCAGGGGGTGGTGGTGGCGCTTCAGCGCCGGATGGCCTGAGCCCGTGTCAGCGGGGCCGGGGCCTGCCCGCCCGCGCGCAGACGGCGTCGAACAGGCGGGACACCTCCGACACGCCGTAGTCGTTGAAGTTGGCGGGGTTCTCCCAGAACTCCGCGAGGCGGCCCCGGTGCTCCGCCTCATAGCAGAGCACCTTGATCATCATCTGCGCCTTGTCCAGGCCGCGCACCAGCCGCGCCTCCCCCGTCTCCCCCTCCACCAGCTCCCGGTGCAGCCCGGCCATGCCGTCAGAAAACGAAAACCCCGCAAACAGCCCCTCCAGGATCGCCTGCTCGGCGGCCTGCTTCTCCCGCCGGAAATGCGCGTCCGCGGCGGGCATGGGAATGTCCATGAGCACAGCCTCGGACAGGTCGTGGATGAGGGCCATGCCGACGGCGCGCCGAAAGTCCCAGCGCCCGGGATGGGCTTCCAGAAAACACACCGCCATGAGGGAGACGGCGTGGGAATGGGCGGCCACACTTTCCGGCTCGGGGACACCCCGCAGCAGGAAGCCCGCGCGCGGCACGCGGTCGAGGGGATGAATCCGCTCGAACAGGCCGATGACGCGGGCGGCGAAGTCCTCCGTCATGCCTGGGGCGGTTCCTCGTCGTCACGCTCCGGCTCGGCCCAGGTCAGCTCCTCGTCCTCCTCCGCCGGGTCGGCGAAGGCGCGGCCGATGGCGTCCTTGAGATCTTCCGACACGGGCAACGGCCCCACCGCGCCGCCCGCCGCGGCCTTCCCCCGCGCCTGCAACGCCGCCACTTCCTCCGCCAGCACCGCCGCGCGGCCCTGGGCCTCCTCCAGCGCGGCCTCGGCCTTCCACTTCTCCGAAGCCAGCCGCTCAAACGCCTCGTCCGCCCCGCCGGCGCCCGCCTCCGCGGCGTCCATTTCCGCCGCCAGCGTGCCCAGCGCCTCCTGAAGCCCCTCGACCCGCCGCCGCATCTCGGCCTGCCTCACGGAAACGCGCGCGCGCAGCTCCGCCAGCGCGGCGGCGGCCGCCTCGTCGCGCTCCCTCACCGCCTCAACGTCCATGCGCATGGTCTGCAGCTCGCCCTCGCTGCCCTCCAGGGCAAGACGGACCGTCTCCAGTTCCTGGCGCAAAGACTGGCTGTCCGAAGCGGTGCCGTCCGGCGCCGCCCCGCCGCCCTCCAGACTGTCCATCAGCCGCTGACGCTCGCGCTCCAGGTCGGCCACGGTGTTTCGCAGGGAGGCAATCTGCTCCAGGGCAAACGCGGGCACCCCCGCGATGGACTCGGTGTCCGATTCCGGGGCGCCCAGGCCGATGACCTGTCCGCGCGTCAGCACGGCCTTGAACGCGCCGCTGCACGCGCTGAGCATGCTCGGATGCACGCGCGAGGCGAGCACGACGATCTTCCCGTTGTCCAGGAAGGCCCGCACCACGCCCTCCAGCTCCTCCGTGTCGTCCTTGAAGAGTTCCAGCTCGTCCACAAGCAGCACGGCGGGACGGGACCGCTGGATCGGGGAGGGGTCTTTTGCGAGGGCGCGCGCCTTGCGCGGAAAATCGCTCGCGCTGATCAGGGCAATGCTGACCCGGGTCTGGTTTTCCCGGAAATGGTTGACAATGGCCCAGAGCAGGTGGCTCTTGCCGACCCCCTTGTCCCCCAGGAGGGTGACGGGGGACACGACCCCGTCCTCCAGCGCGGCGAGCCGGCGGCAGACATCAAACGCCGACTGGTTGTTGTCGTCGGTTCTGAAATTCGCGAATGTCATGCCTCTCATGCGCGCACGTTCCTTACAGCGCCCCCGGCAACACGTTGAACACCCCGCCCCGGTGCCCGCCTCCTCACCTGCGGGCTTTCCGGAAAGCGAAAATGATTGTACCCCCATCGCCCCCGCCAGTCAACAATTATTCTTCCCTACAGTGCCTCCAGCAGGCCGAGATCCTCCCCGGGGACAGCGGGGTCCCCGCCCTGCGCCGCAGGTTCGCCCTGGGCGCCCTGCCAGACCTGCGGCGGGGCGGTGCCCGCGACATAGGCCTCGCGGTAGTTCCCGCCCGCAACGCCGCTTTGCCGGTCAATACTGAAAAACTCGATGCCGGGCGGCACGTCGAACTCCTCCACCGGCATGCCGTCCAGTGCCTCGGTCATGAAGTCCACCCAGATGGGGCAGGCCAGACGGCCGCCGGTGTAGTCCGCGCCGCGGCCAAGGGGCCGGTTGTCCCGGTAGCCGATCCAGACCACAGTGGTGTACTCCTTCGTGAACCCGCAGAACCACGCGTCCCGGCTGCCGTTGGTGGTGCCCGTCTTGCCGCCCACGGGCCGCTTGAGCGTGCTGGCGCGCCATCCCGTGGCGCCGGGGCCCGGCGTGCACACACCGCGCATCATGTGCAGGGTCACATAGGCCACCCGGGGGTCCAGCGCCTGCTCTGACCGCGCGTAGTCGCGGTGGCTGTACCGCTGGGCGCCGTCCCGGTCGCGGATGTCCGTGATCATGACGGGGTCATGCCGCACCCCCCCGTTGGGAAAGCAGGAATAGGCGGCGCAGTGCTCCAGCACACGCACCTCCGGGGAGCCGAGCGCGATGGTGAGTCCCTCGACCTCCGTGGGGATGCCGCAGCGCTTCAGGACGGAGCGCACGACGGGGGGGCCGATCTGGTCCACCAGTTTCACGGACACGATGTTCAGGGACCGTTCCAGGGCATGGCGGATGGGCACCGGGCCCATGTAGGCGGCGTCGTAGTTCTTGGGCGACCACACGGTGCCGTTGGGCGTGACGCGGGTGAAGGGCCCGTCCAGGATGACGGTGGAGGGGGTGTACCCCGCCGCAACGGCGGCCGCCCAGACGAAGGGCTTGATGCTGGAACCGGGCTGGCGGCGGGCCTGCGTGGCCGTGTTGAATTTCTCCCGCTCGAAGTCGCGGCCGCCGACCATGGCCCGGACAAAGCCCCTGTACTGCGGGCGGTTGTCTATGCAGACCAGCGCGCCCGCCACGGGCGCAAACTCCTCCGCCTTCCCCTGTTTCTCCAGTTTCTTCCTTTCCTTGTCGTCAAACGCGTCCAGGGCGGTCAGCAGGGCGCGCTCCGCCTCCGACTGGAGACGCATGTCGAGGGTGGTGTAGATTTCCAGCCCCCCCTCGAACACCTCGGACTTCTCGTACTTCTCCAGCACGCTGCGCCGGATCTCCTCCACAAAATAGGGGGCCTTGAACCCGGCGGTCCGCTTCGCCACCACCGCCTCCGCGTCCATGCGGACGGCCGCATCCTCGGCGACCACCTGGGCGCCGAGATCCTCCGCCGCGGCGGCATCGTGCTCTTCCTGCGTGATGACGCCGGTCTCCAGCATCTGGCCCAGCACGATGTTCCGCCGCGCGACGGCGTTCTTGAGGTTGTTGGTGGGGGCGTTGGGGTTGGGCGCCCGGAGGAGTCCGGCGATGGTGGCGCACTGCCCAAGCGTCAGGTCCTGGCAGGACTTTCCGAAGTAGAGCTGCGAGGCCGCCTCGACCCCGTAGGCGCTGCGCCCGAGGAAGGACTGGTTCAGGTAAAGCTCCAGAATCTCGTCCTTGGTGAATTCACGCTCCACCTGGAGCGACACCATGGCCTCGTGGATTTTCCGCCACATGGTGCGCTCGAGGCCGACCCCGAGGGTCTCCACGTTGCGCACCACCTGCATGGTGATCGTGCTGCCGCCCCGCGACCGCCCCTTCTGCAGGGCGTAGAGCACCGCGTTCACGATCGCGTCCGGGCGCACCCCCTTGTGGGAGTAGAATGTGTTGTCCTCCGTGGCGACCACGGCCTTCTGCAGTTTCTGGGGAATCTGGGAGAGGCGGAGCACCTGGCGCTCCTCAATGGAGAACTCGCCGAGCAGCTGGCCGTCGGCGCTGAGGACCTTGCTGCCCTCCTTGGGGCGAAAATCCGCCAGGGCGCGCGCGACGGCGCTCGTGGAGTCGCCCACCATCCACAGGAAGGCGCCGACACCGCCGCCGTAGGCCGCGCCCACCAGGAGCATCGCGCAGAAAAAGACACCCGCGCACCCCCTGCGGCGCACGGGTTCCTCTTGGGAAACCATGGGAGAATCCATGCCTGAAACCCTATCACCTGCCCCCCGGCCATCGCAATAATCCCGCCCCCTTAATCCCCCGCAAACGGCTTTGGTTCCGGACGGAACGGGAACCAGCCCCGAAGGCGGAACCACCGCGCCACGCCCGCCGCGGCGAAGGCGTCCACCGCGTCGGCCAGCCAGTCCGCCGGGTCAAAGGTGCGGGTGGGCACGAAATACTGGTGCAGCTCGTCGGTGGCCCCGTACAGCGTGGCGAAGAGGGCGGCGGTCCAAAACATGCGCCGGGCCGCGTGGCCCCGGCCCGAGCGCGCCATCCCCGTCCACACCAGCAGGGCCAGGAGACCGTAGGCCCCCGCGTGGGCCAACTTGTCCAGGCCAACAAACGAGACCGCCTTCGGAACGGGTATCGGCCCCGACGACAGCCAGAAAATGAACGCGCAGTACGCGGCGGTGGCCAGGATCCAGGAAAGTCTCACAACCTCTTCCTTCTTCGCACGGAAACCCCTTATTGCAGGAGGGTCAGCAGTTCTTCGAGGTCGAAATAGAGAAGCCCCTCCCCCGCCGCGACTCCCGTCACAAAGGGCCGCCCCGTGGGAAGCACCGCGCGCCGCAGGGCCGCCTGCCGGCTGGAGACCACCCCCGCGGGGTTCGTCTCGAAGAGGAGCGTGGTGTCCCCCCCGTTGGAGTAGAGATCCGCGACCAGCAGCACGGCGGCGATGGGCTCAAACTCGCCTTGGTGATACAGGGAGGCGGCGGCGTCCAGCATCAGCCGCGAGTTGACCATCCAAAGCGCCCCCAGGGCCGCATAGAAATCCCCCGGCCCCCGCACGCCGGCGGCGGACAGCCATTGCCGGAAGGGGGAGTCAACGCGCTCCATGTTCGCGCCAAAGAGCTCATTGCAGCCCCGGACCAGTTCCGGGCGCCGGACAAGCTCCTTGGCCTGGATCATCTCGGCGGTCTGGCGCAGGGCCGCGCCGGTGAAAAGGGGCACCGGCGGCAAGAGTGCCGGAGGCAGGGCGACAGGCGCGGTCCACGCGTCCCATGGCATCGGCGGGGGCGCGGCCACGGCGCCCGGCGCCCGCAACGGAACCGGATACGGAAGGCACACCACCGCGCTCATCCCCGTGAGCACCTGGGGCGCGGCGCTGATCAGGCTCAGGAGGGAGGTGAAGGCCGCGGGGGGCAGAAGACCGTCGTCCAGAATCCACATGCCGGTGGTCTGGTAGGCCCGAAGCGCCGGCGTGGGGGCCTTGATCCAGTCCCCCACCTTCTCCGGACCGGCCAGCAGCCCAAGGGTCACCGCGGCCTGCATGGCCGAAGCGTCGGCAAAACGCTCCGCGGGCGCCGGAGCCGGCAAGACAGTTCCGTCCGCGCCGGCCGGTGGCGGTACCGCAGGCGGGGGCGCCGGCGGCGCGCACAGGTTGAGCGGCTTCGCCTTCAGCAGGGGCTCCATGCCCGCGCGCACTTCGGCGGCCACGGGCGCCGAGGAAACCATCACCCCCTCCATCCAGACGAGGGCCGCGTCAAACTCGGCCGCGTCCGGGGGCGTCCGCTCCAGGGCTCCGGACAGAACGACCGCAAAGAAACGGCCCGCGATGCGCGCCAAACCGGACTGCTCGGGACGCGGCTCGGAAAGGAGCCGCCACCACTGCGCCCCAAGGGCGGGGGTGTACGGCGTGGCGGCGAGATGCTCCCCGAACAGTGCCCGCCAGGCGTCCCCGCCCAAGTCCGGAAGCCCGGCCTGCTCCAGCCACAGCGCGTCGTCCGCCGAAGACGCCGCGCCGGAGGCCATGCGCCCAAGACTGGAAAGCAGGGCGCCCTTCCGGGCCTCGGGGAGGCCCTCCGCCCCCGCGGCGGCCGTTCCGGCCAACATCACCGCCAAGGCCGGCAGAAACAGTCTGGTGAGTGGGCGAGAATGCGGCATGGGGGCCTTTCCGGTTTGCGTCCCGCGCTTTTTCCCGGAACGCGGGATGTGCTATTGTAAGAGTGCGCGGGAAGGGATTCCAACCCGCAGCCCTTTCCGCAACGCACACCATTCAGGAAGCACACCATGACCAACCCTAGCCCCGCCGAAACCCTTGAAGGCACCCTGGAAAAAATGCGCGCCCGGCTGAACCGCGTGATCCCCGATTTCGAGATTCAGGCCAAGGCCGGGATCGCACACAAGATCAACCTCCTCAAGCGGGAGAAGAACGCCGTCATCCTCGGGCACAACTACATGGAGCCCGCGCTCTACCACTCGGTGCCCGACTACACCGGCGACTCGCTCCAGCTCTCCGTGGTCGCCTCCAAGACCCCCGCGGACATTATCATCTTCTGCGGCGTGTGGTTCATGGGGGAAACTGCCAAAATCCTGAATCCGGGCAAGACCGTGCTGGTGCCCTCCGACAAGGCAGGCTGCTCGCTGGCCGAGGGGATCACGGCGGAGGACGTGCGTGCGCTGAAGGCGCGCTTCCCCGGCGCGCCCGTGGTCACCTATGTGAACACCTACGCCGATGTGAAGGCGGAGTCGGACTACTGCTGCACCTCGGGCAACGCGGACAAGGTGCTCAAGCACCTGCTGGACCAGGGGCACAAGCGCATCCTGTTCCTGCCCGACCGGTATCTCGCCGCGAATACGGCGGCCCAGATGGGCGTTAACTTCATCAGCGCGGACGCGGACGAGGCGGCCTTTGGGGCGCTTCCTTCCGACGAGCCCGCGGTGGTCGGCTGGACGGTCCAGTGCGAGGTGCACGAGCTGTTCACGCCGGAAGACGTGGACAACGTGCGGCGGCAGTATCCGGACGCGGTCATTCTGGCGCATCCGGAATGCAAGCCGGAGGTGATTCAGAAGGTGGACGTGTCGGGAAGCACGAAGCTGATGGTGGACTATGTGCGGGACGTGGAGAAGCCGCGCTACGCCCTCTTCACCGAGTGCTCCATGGGCGACAACCTGGCGGCCGAGTTTCCGCACCGCGAGATGGTGCGCGCGTGCAGCCTGCGCTGCAAGCACATGAACACCATCACGCTGGAGGACACGCTGCGCAGCCTGGAGAATCTGGAGTATCAGGTCCATTTGGACGAGGAGATCATCCGGCGGGCGCGCACGCCCATTGACCGCATGATCTCCATCCGCTGAAGCGGGAGAGGAACGGACGCGTGCTGTACTTTAGGACATCCCAGTTCGTGCCGGGCAAGGGGGACGCCTGGACCTATTACGAGTGTGACGACAGTCAGAAGGTGCTGCGCCAGTTGACGCACATCCCGGAAACTGCGGAAATCACCCGGGTTCCCGACCCGATTGTGAAACGGCTGTACCGGCCGGAACTGCTGGTTCCGGCTTCCGGAGAGGAGTTTCTCGCCCTGTGGGAAGAACAAAAACCCTAAGCAGATCGCGCGTTTTTGAGAACCCGTACTCGCCGGAGGACACCGGGTGGCTGCGGGGAAACCTCCACACCCACACCACCGTCAGCGATGGGAACCTCAGCCCGCAGGACACCGTCAAGGCCTACACGGACCTGGGATACGACTTTCTCCAGCTGACGGACCATGACATCATCACGGACATCTCGGCCCTGGACGCCTGCGGCATGGCGCTCATCCCCGGCTGCGAGGTGACCGCCGGGGGGCCCCACATCCTCCACATGAACGCCACGGCGCGCGTGAAGCCCGCCGCGGACCGGCAGAAGGTTATAAACGAGATCGCCGCCACGAGCGGCCTGGCCGTCATGAACCACCCCAACTGGGAACCGCATTTCAACCACTGTCCGCAGTCCGTTCTCCAGTCCCTGAAGGGTTACGCCGGCATTGAAATCTACAACGGCGTCACCCGCCGCGTGGAGGGGAACCCCGAGGCCACCGACCGCTGGGACATGCTCCTGAGCAACGACAAGATTGTCTGGGGCTATGCCGGGGACGACAACCACCAGGAGGTGGACCGGGGGGTGGCCTGGGTCATGGTGCAGGGAAGCGACCGGTCCGCCGGGGCCATCGTGGACGCCCTCCGGCGCGGGAGCTTCTACGCGTCCACCGGGGTGGTGATCGAGAGCATCCGCCTGGAGGGGAGGCATGTTCTGGTGGAGGCCCCCAACGCCGAGCTGTTCCATGTGTGCAGCAACTACGGCCGCGTGGTGGCGCGGGTGCCCGGCCCCTCCCTCGATTTCACGCCGCCGTCCTTCTTCCCGGCCACCTACTTCCGCGTGGAGGCCTTCGGCCACGGCGACGCCAAGGCCTGGACCCAGCCCTTCGTCCTTCACGTCCGGTAGCTGGAAACGTTCAGGGGGTCTTCTCCAGGGCGTGCCCCCGGCACAGATACCATCCGACCACCCACAGGTAGCCCGCAACGCACAGGGCGGGAACCACCAGCACGCCCCAGGACGGGTCGTCCACGTTCCACGGGCCGACACCGTAGTCCACCTCCAGCGCGCCGGACTGCCCCTCAGAGAAGAACATGCCGAAGGAAGACCCGAGCACCCCGTGGATAAAGCCCAGGGCAACCAGGTTCCGGTTCCGCTCCTCCATGAACACATAGGACAGGAAGATCCCCAGCAGGAAGGTCACCGCGACCAGGCCGTAGGAGTTGATGTGGATCACGCCGAAGCAGCTCCCCGTGAGCGTGGCCACCAGCAGGCGCCTCCGGTCCACCGCATAGAACCATCCATACAGCGCGCCGAACAGCCCGAACGCCGTCATTAACCCCGCCAGCACGGACACCGGCACCGACTCCGCACCGGAATGCAGCCGGATCGGCAGCCAGGCCAGGGGGCCGAGGATGAGCGCTCCCACAAAGCCAAATTTCAGCGCTTCGGGAAGCCGGGCCGCGGGGCGCCGGTTGCCCGGCGAAACCGAAGGGCCGAACGCCTTGCGCAGCCGGGTGCCAAAGTAGGACGAGAAGAGCAGCTGCTGCACGAACCCCCAGAACACATACCCAAACGCGCCAATGAGGAACGCGCGCAGACTGAACCCCTCGAAGGCCGCCGTTCCCCGCTGGGCAAACGCCGCCAGCAGAATCAGCCCCAGCAGGGGAAGCGCGATCTTCATGGCCGTGGCAAAGGCGGAGCCAAAGTTGTCGTAGCGGATGCCGAACAGCACAATCACCGATGCCAGGACGCTGCCGAACAGAACCACCAGCAGTACCCCCGGAAAAGACTGGTCATAGTTCCGGAGCGGCGTCTTGTCGAAATTCAGAAACTCCGCCACCTCGCCCCAGTTCCGGTAATTCAGCACGTTCAGCCCCATGAAAAGCGCCGCCATGACCCCCAGCAGCACCGCGCGCCGCAGGGGCGGCGCCGCCCGCAACTCCCGGAAAAGCGCCCAGGGATTCCCCAGCCCCCAGCAGGACAGGGTGTCCCCATGCAGGCGGGGACTCACAAACAGCAGGTAGAGCGCCCCCGCCACCAGGCACAGGGTGGAGACGGGGCGCACTCCGGGAATCTCCAGCATCACCCCGAAAGGATAGGCGCAGCCCCACAGTACCAGCAGGATGAACACCATGACGAGCAGGCCCTCAACGAGGTTGAACCGGCGCGAGAACCGCTCCCGCTCCCGGTCACCCGCCGTGGTCGCCACAAAAAGGCCGTCAGGTTCCGCCTTCTTCCGCATGGCCGCGCCGCTCCTCTGGTTGCCGCCGCTGAACGCACCAGTAGACCCGCCCGCAGACGTCCAGGTTTTGGGGGGGGCCGCGCCTTCCGCTGCCCGACGCCGCGGAGCGCCCAAAGACTTGCGCCAACACGCCGCGTTGCGGACAATGTCCCCATGGTATCCCGTTTCAGAATGCTCCTTCCAGCGGCCCTCGCGCCGGTGTTCTGCCTGTTCGCGCACACCGCCTGCGGGGCCGGGCCGGTGGGCGCGTTCCCGCCCGGTTCCCCTGCCGGGAAACCGGTGTCCGCTCCCGCCCCTTATGTGCCCGGCCGGCCCAATGACGCGCCGCCCGCCCCCGCCCCCGCGCCGGACACCGCACCGGTCCCGATCATTCCTCCGGCCTTTCCCGCGCAGGAGCCCGGAAGCACCGCCGCCGCGGGGGACAACGCAGATCCCGGACGGGTCAACGAGCTCATGGCGGAGTCGGCCGACCCGGCCGCGCGCGCGCGCGCGCTGGAAACGCTCCCCCTCTCCGAGAATGCAGAACGCGACATCGGCCGCTGTGTCGCCGGACTGGGCGACCCGTCCCCCGAAGTGCGCGACGCCGCCGCAAAGTGCGCCGCAGACGCGCCGCCCGCGCATCTCTTCGCCTATGTGATGCGCACCATGGCCTGGGGAACCCCGGAAAAGGTGCGGGCCCTGGACGCGGCCCTCCCCCGCCTCGCGGGACCGTTGGATGCCCTGCTCCTGGAGACGCTCAATACGGAACTGGAAACCCCCAGGCACCGGCGCGCCGCCGCGTACTGCCTGGGGCGGATGGGCGTGGTCCCCGCCGCGCAGTCCCTCGCCCGGCACGCGTGGGCTCCGGACCCGGAACTCGCCGGCACCTGCGCCCGCGCCCTGGGCATGCTGCGGTGGCCGGGGGCGTATAATGATCTGGTGGCGCTGATGGAGCACCCCGACATGGCGGCGCGGATGTCATCCGTGCGCGCCCTGGCGGAGATGAACACGCCCCCGGGCTGGCGCACCGTGGCCGACACCGCCGCGGGAAAGACGGGACAGGGCGCACGCGTGCGCGCGGAGGCGGTCCGCCTGCTGGGGATGCTTCCGGTGGTGGAGGCCATACCCGCGCTGCTTGACGTCATGCGCGCCGACAAAAGCATGGCGCAGCCGGCGGCGCGGGTGTTGAAGGAAATCACGGGGCTGAACTACGGCCCCGATCCGGAGGCCTGGGCCCGGGAACTCCTGCTGGAGCCTCTCCCACCCCGGCCGCCGGACCCGGGAGGAACCTCATGGGAAGAGACAGAAGCGGAGGGCAGCGCGACTTCGGAGACCTCAACGCCGCCTTCCTCGGGGGCGAAGACGCCCAAGGGACGCAGAAAATGAGTGAAAGGCAGCGGGACTGGATGACACTGGCACTGGTGCCCGGGGTGGGGGGAACCCGCTTTGTGCGCCTGATGGCGCGCTTCGGCACCCCGAAAAAGGTGCTCGCCGCGGCGGAGTCGGAGCTCGCCGAGGTGGTCGGGAAAAGCGTGGCCAAGAACATCCGGCAGTACCGGGACGCCGTGGACGCGGAAACCCAGGAACGCCTGATGCGCCTGCACGGCGCGACACTCGTGACCATGGACGATCCGGCGTATCCCGCGCTCCTCGCGGAAATCTACGACCCGCCCCTCATGCTGTTCACCCGCGGCGGCCTGCTGGAGACGGACCAGTACGCCGTGGCCATCGTGGGCACGCGCCATCCGTCGCACTACGGGACAGCCATCGCCGAACAGCTCGCCGGGGACCTCGCGGCGCGGGGTATCACCGTCGTCAGTGGCATGGCGGAGGGCATTGACGCCGCCGCCCATGAGGGCGCGCTGAAGGCCGGCGGGCGCACCATCGCCGTGGTCGGGTCGGGGGTGGACCAGGTGTTTCCCGCCGCCCACGCGGACCTCATGCGCCGGATCATCGCCCAGGGCGCGGTCGTCTCCCCCTTTCCCATGGGCATGAGCGCGCACAAGACCAACTTCCCCCAGCGCAACCGGATCATCAGCGGCATCAGCCTGGGAACCGTGGTCGTCGAGGCCCCGCCGGGGAGCGGGTCGCTCATCACGGCGAAGCACGCCGCCGAACAGGGGCGCGAGGTCTTCGCCGTGCCCGGCGAGGCGGGACGCCCCAACAGCCGCGGCCCGCACGCGCTCATCCGCGAGGGGGCGCGCCTGGTGGAGACGGTGGAGGACATCCTGGTGGAGCTGCGGATCCCCTCCGCCGCCCACGCGGCGCCCGGCTCACAGACTGCCCCGGCCGAAGGACAGGACACGACCCCGCCGCCCGCCCCGTCCGCCCCCGGGCTCACGGCGCTGGAGGCGGACATCCTGGCGTCTCTCAGCGCCGAGGGGGCCTTTGTGGACGAGATCGCCCTCACCTGTCGCCGGGCCGTCTCGGAGACCCTGAGCGCCCTGACCATTCTCGAACTCAAGGGCCTTGTCCGCCAGCACAGCGGCAAGCGCTTCTCGCGGGCATGAACCCCCTGCGCCGACTGGCCGAAACCATCCGCCGGGGGAATCCGGTTCCGGCCCCGGTCGCGGCCCTGCTGCGGGCGGCGTCCCTGGTGCAGCGCGCCGGGATGCGCCACCGCCTCCGCGGGCCGCGGGTCCGCGTGAACGTGCGCGTCGTCAGTTTTGGCAACCTCACCGCCGGGGGCACGGGAAAAACCCCCGCCGTCATCGAGCGCGCGGGTCTTGAACTCGCCCGGGGGCGGCGCGTGGCCGTGGTCACACGCGGCTACGGGGGCCGCCGGGTGGCCGAGCCTTTCGTTTACTGCGGGGCGGAGTCCGGAACGCCGCCCGACCCGGAGCTGCTGGGCGACGAGGCCGCCATGTTTGCCCTCCGGTATCTTGAACTGAGCGTGGTGCGCGCGCGTGACCGGGTGGCCGGGGCGCGCGCGGCGCTTGCGCGGGGATGCGATCTGGTGATCCTGGACGACGGGTATCAGGCGGTGCGCCTGGAGCGCGATGAAAATGTGCTTTTGGTGGACGCGGGCAACCCCTTCGGCAACGGCCGCCTCCTGCCTGCGGGCATCCTTCGGGAGCCGCTGGACGCCATGGCACGCGCCACCCATGTTCTCGTGACGCGGTGCGATGAGGCGCGGGATCTGCCCGGACTGCTGGCCACGATTCACCGCCACTGCCCGGACGCGCCGGTCCGCCTGACGCGCCACGCCCCCGAATCCTTCCAGCCGCTGGCCGGAGGCGCCTCTTCGGGACTGGACCGCTTCCGGGGCGCAGAGATCGCGGCGGTGTGCGGTCTGGCCAGGCCGGAGTCTTTTTTCCGCACCCTGGAATCCCTGGGCTGCCGGATTGTCCGGCGGCACGCGCTTCCCGACCACGCACCCATTCCCGCCTCCCTGCTCCGGGACGCCCTCCCGGTCATCATCACGGAAAAGGACGCCGCGCGGCTGGGGACGGGCGCCGCTGAGGCTGTGACCGCCGGGGTGCATGTGCTGCGCGTGGGGCTTGCCGACTTCACCCCCTGATCCCGCGCGCGGCGGCAGGCAAAAAAACGGAAAAGGCCCCGGCGACATGAGCCGCCGGGGCCTTCTTGATTGAAAGGCTACTCCACTTCGTCGGGATAGGTGTCCGGCACCACCCTGACGGGCGTTGAAAACCGGAACATGAGGGCAGGCTGCAGCGGATCGGGTCCGGGGAACGTAACCTGGACAAAGAACCCGCGCCATCCCTCCTCGGGAATGTTCACCTCGGCGACATACGTCTGCACCGCCGCATCGGGGTTGCATCCGCAGGTGTCAGGATCCTCAAGGCAGGCCTGCTGGCACTCGGAGACCAGCGTGAGGCTCTGCCACGCGGACCCAAGCACCTGGAGCCGGAAGTCGCGCGCGTCGGGATTCTCGGCGCGCCACAGGGTCACCGATTCCGGATGCTGATCGGTTGTGACAATGATCCGCGCCTTGCCCGCCGTCTCGTCCGTCTCATAGGTCCACGAGAAGTCCGGCATCACCACATCGTCGCCCGGCAGGCGGTTGGTGTTGCGCACGTGCGCGACGTAGAAGGCCTGAAGGCTTTCCAGGGTCCCCTGGTCCAGCGACACGCCGCTGTTGGAGAGCCCGTGGTCGGTGTTGGGCGCATAGAAGACGTACTTCATGCCCGGCAGCTCGTTGTAGTAGAACTGCGAGGAGTCGGGAAGGAAGAACTGGTCGCCTGTGGAGTTGAGGATAAGCTTCGGCATCGAGAGGGTGTCGCGGTAGGTGAAGGGGTCCACGATCTTCAGCAGCGACTCGGACTCGGGCGTGCCGAACCGCTGGAAGACGTTCATCTCAACGTAGTCCTCGATGGCCGTCGAGTATCCGCCGTAGATGAAGTTCTCCGGGCTGTTCTCCGGGTAACTGCTGTATGCGCGGCGGTGGTGCTCCATCTGTTTCTCCATGCCCAGCACGTCAATCACGATGGGCATGACCGCCGAGACGCGGTCGTCGGAGGCCGCCGTCAGCCAGGAGGTCCAGCCGCGCTTCGAGGCGCCCGTCACGGCAAACCGGTCGATGGCGACCGGACCCGTCGCCTTGGTCCCCAGGAAGTCCTGGAGGGCGTCCATGGTCTTCACGGCCGACCGGGTCATGGGCAGCAGCGCGGGCCAGGTCATGTCAGGGGCGCCCGCCTTGAAGGAGTTCATGTACTTGTCGTAGCTGTAGGCGATGATCGCGTCCTCCGACCGGCTGCGCGTGTCGTCGGTGAAGTTGAGCGGCTGGTTGGGCACGGCCTGCAGAAGCGCCACCACGGACCCGGTGTTCTTGGCGAAGGGCAGCAGGACCGCTGACAGGGAGGAGGAGGGCATGCTGCCCGTGCTGCCGCCGGAAATGACCAGCAGCGCGGTCGTGGAGCTGACGTTTTCGGGCTCCACCACCGTGATGTAGTGGCGCCACTCCGGCTCGTACACCTCCTGGGCCCCGCGCCACGCACCCGAGGTCATCTCAAGCAGGTAGCCGGTGTAGCCGCTGCCCTGCGAGCTGATCGTGTTGCGCAGGCGCCAGGTGTAATTCGGGTCGCAGGCATGCACATACTCGCGCAGCACCTGCTCCTCCGGAATGTCCAGCACCGACGAGGACTGCGCGGAGGCCTCCAGCGTGTTGAAGCCGCCCAGGTTGAGGTTTGCCGCCATCAGCACCACCCGCCGGCCGCACTCGTCGGGGGTGCGCAGTCCGGAAATGATGACGGTGTCGTTGACGCCGTCTTCGTTGGTGTCGGCCAGTTCGTAGATTCCGTAGACGCCCGCCGGTTGGTCCAGCTCGACGCCGTCGAGCCCCTCGACATAGACCTTGGCCTTGAGGGTGTTGCCGTCTTCATCCGCTTTCCAGTCGGCGGCGTTGACCGTGATGGTCAGCTCCGTCGTCATGGCGTTGGTCTCGAAAACGACGGCGCGCGCCGACAGGGGAAGAATGTCGGCGAACTCGGGGTAATTCCCGGGGGTAACCTCGCCGAGATCGCCGGGGGCCGCCAGGGGCACATGCGCCAGGAATCCCGCGGCAAACCGGCCCTCGTTCAGCGTGTAGGGGGTGCGCGCTCCGTCCGACGCGCGCAGAAGGGACATTTCGCTGTTCTCGTAGGCGCGGTCCCTGGCATAATCCCAGTAATAGGCGGGAAGCGTGTCCTCCATGACCTCGTTCATGACCTGGAGGGTGACCAGCAGCGCCTCCGGGAAAGTGACCACAATCCCCTGTTCCTCCGCCTCCTGCGCGGCCTCCTTGAGGCCCTCCAAGGTTCCCGCGAGCAAATACAGCGGGTTCTCATAATCGGGGTCGTTGTTGTGGTCCGGGTCGGTGTCCTCTTCGTCGTTGTACAGATTCTGAAGATAGAAGTAGAACTCCTGGGTGGACTGGGCGTAGTCGGGGGTGTCCGGGCTATAGGGGAAGCCCAGGGGAAGGGTAAGCTCCGCAAACTGGCCGGGCTCAAGCCCGCGCGCGTCCAGATCCTCGTAGAACTGCCCGAGGTAGGCGCCCCCGCCCCGCCGGATGCCCTCCAGGAAACTCACCGCGCGCACGTTCCCCGCCTCGTCCCGGTCCGCCGGGACCGCCAGGCCATACAGGGCGTCGCCGGTCGTCGTGAGGTCGGGATAGGCGTAGGCGGCGAACACCGAATCAAAAATGCCCTCAACGAAGGCGGCGGCCGGCCCGATGATCTGGGCGACATCCCGGTCCTCGGGATCCGCCTTCAGGCGGGCCGCGTTGCCGGAGGCGATGGTCAGCAGCTGGCCGGGATCCACCACCAGGTATCCGAAGAAGTCGTCCTGGTACACCAGTCCGGAGAACCGGTCGTAGGTGGGGGGATACTGAGCCGCCATGTTGTAGATGACCAGCCCGTAGGACTCCTCGCGCTCGATCAGGGCGGGACGGCGTATCTCGCTCTCCGCGAAGTCCTCATGAATCGCCTGCGCGCCGAGGATCAGGCCTCCGCCGGTCTCGGCAATCTCCGCGTCGGTGAAGTCGCGGCGGCCAAAGGTGGCACCGTCCTCGATGTTTCCAAGTCGGAGCGCGGTCAGCTGTTTCAGTGTCTCCAGGCTGACATTGACCTTCCATGTCCTCGCCCACACCCTGGCGGGGTCTGTCTCGTCCTTGGCCGCGGCGAACTCATCGGCGACATAGGTCATGCTGCCGGGGAGGTAGATCGCGGTGTAGGCCGCGCGCGCGGGAAGACGCATCACCTCCGCCACCACATATCCCCCGGACGCGTAGGCCGGGATGGGAAGCATGCGCCCGCTCTCCAGGCGCGCCAGCACGAACACCTGCCCCTTCTCCACCGCGCTGTCGGGAACACGGCCGCGGATTACCGGAATGCTGACCACCGTCGGAATGATCTTTCCGTCCGCGCCGGCGAGGTACATGTCCACACCGCCGTTGTTGTGCTGGATGGTGTAGGAGTCGGAAAGGCGCACCGTGTCCTCCGCGGAGGGCATGGGAACCGAGGTGGCGTCGTCGTTGACCCCAAAAACCGTCTCCTCCGTGAGAACCCCGGCGGGCACGGAAATCTTGACCCCGCGGACAACGGCCGTTCCGCCCGCCGCGCCCAGCACGTCAAAGGTGGTCGGATCCTTGACCTCGACAAGGTCCCGCGTCTCGCGCGTGAAGTTGCCCTGGGAGGACGTGACCGTGAGACGCACGGTGTAGAGCCCCGCCTGATAGTAGGTCTTTTCGGGGTTGCGCTGCGTGCTGTAGGTGCCGTCGCCGAAATCCCACTGCCACCCCTCGATGGGCGTGCCCCCGGCCAGGGACCGGTCAGTGAAACTCACCGTCAGCGGCACGGAGCCGGCGGTCGGAGCCGCCACAAACTCCGGCAACGGCGTCTTCTCCGATGATTTATCCCGGCAACCGACTGTTGTGAGCATGCCCACAACCACCAGCACGGCCAGACCGACACGAAAGATGCGAGGCATAATTTGCGGGCCTTTCTTCACGTTCAACACCAGCCGCCCGCACAGGCGTTCCAACCTGCGGCGCACCCGGTGTCGGGGAAGTTTTCGGGGGCTTTTCAGGGTCCACCCCCTCTAGTGTGCGGGAAATCGAAAAAAAAGTCAACTATTTACCGCCGAAATTTCGCCGGTTTGCCGAAAAAAAGTAGCCCCGCCACAAGCCGGAGCCCCTGCCACGATCGGCGAATACCCGGAAACACGCGGGGGCAGGCGCAACGGCGCACCGCTCAGGCCGGTCCTCCCAGAACCGCCGGGTTTGTCAAGAGATTATTGCGGGGCCGGGTCGGAACCGGACTCCCGGCAAAATAACTGCACATCGTGATACGCGGCCTTAAAAAACAGCGCCCCGCGCAATACGCCCGCCGGAGCATAGCCCGCTGCCGTCAGGCAGACCGCCAGCCCCTCTTCCTCGGGCGCTGCGGGGGCAAAAACCCGCTTCAGGCCCGTGGTGGCCAGCGCCTGGTCGGTGAACTCGCGCAGGGCGGCCTGCAGCGCCCCGGAACCGTAGTCCTCCCCGCGGCGCATGTACAGCCACAGCCACCCGGTGCCGGGGGGCATGCCGGGCCCCATGCGCACCAGCCCCATGGGCCGCCCCCCCCGTCCGGTGACCAGGAGCTCCTGAAACCCCGGGGAGGGGTGCAGGGCGTCCATCTCCCGGTCATACTGCGCGCCGAGCAGGGTGCCCTGTTCGGTGAAGGTGAAATAGGAGGCATGATTCCAATTTTCCCAGCGCACGAGCAGCGGGGCGTCCGCCTCCTCCAAAGGCCGCATGCCCACCCGTTGGCGGAGGGCTTTGGCCAGGGCCAGCAGTGAGGGCTTTCCTTTGCGTGAAACGGTGTCAAAAACGCGGGTGAAGTTCACCCCGGCCCCGGAAATCCGGCTGAAGGCGGCGATGGCCCCCTCGATCCAGCCGCACCAGCCGGCGCACCAGGCCGGATCAGGCGTCCGGAAGTCTCCCGTGCGGGCGGCATGAACGGCGGCGCTTCCGCCGCCGCAGAGCCCCGCCGCCCAACAGCGCAGACACGGGGAGGTGGTCAGCGCGCCAACATCCTCAAACCGCCGCAGCAGGGCATCCCCGTCCGGGGGAACTCCCAGCCTGCCGACACAAAACTCCCGGCGGTCCAGGAAGCCCGGCCCCGGAAACACCTCTCCCCTTCCATTGACGGCGAGGGCGTTGGCCCCGGAGGGGTCACGCCGGAACTGGGGCGTTCCGTGGAATATCTGGAGAAACAGGGTCGCGAAGGGCTCCGCGCGAAACATCCGCCCCTTGAGCAGGGCTTCGGCGTAGTCGTCGGCGTTGGACTTGAGGCTGCGGCCGACTTCCACCGGGTCCAGCCCGGGCGCGGTGACAAAGGCCGGCTCCAGGTCCAGCTCGATGCCCTGGAATCCCAGTTTCTCCAGCGCGAGGACCGCCCCGTCGAAGGGCGCCCTGGCCGGAATCATGGAAATCCGCCCCTCGAACACGCCGTCCAACGATGCGAATGTCTTCGACACCTGGTCGAGCCGGCCGAGTTTTCCGTCGGCCAGGCTGCGCCACACATCCTCCCCCGCTGCCGCCAGCTTTTCCGGCGTCAGCACGAACCAGGCGGTGTATCCGTGCCCCCGGAGCACTTCCGGAGCGGCGTCCGCAGCGGCGGCGGGGAGGCGCAGGCCCACGAAAACCGTCAGCGTTTTACCGGCCCACCCGGCAAGCGTGCGGAGTTCCTGAAGGACACCGTTCCATTCCCGCCGGAAGTCCGCGCCCCGGAAAGGTTCCGCATCCTCCAGAAGCACGCGGAGCTGCATCTCCCGCTGGGGTCCCGAACGAGCGAGCAGGAGACGTCCCGCCCCGGCAACAAGTGCCGGCAGGGGATTTGTCCGCCCGGCGCACACGGTTTCGGCGGCGGTGTCGGCCCGCGAAAGCCACCGGCGCCACCCGGTCCCGGCGGCGGAGGCCGCCCTCCCCCCTTCCCCGGGCGCTTCGTCCTCTCCGGTCTGCGCCGCCACCGTCATCTCCCGGAGGCCGCGCTCCGCCTCATACCGGCGGACCAGCGCCTCCTGCTTCGGCGTTTGCAGGATGGACCGGGTCGCTCTCAGCCACTCCAGCTCGCCAATGACCTCCTCCAGCTCCTGGCGGGGAAAGCGGTCCTGGAGCAGGTGGAGAATGCGGTTGACCGGCTCTTCGGGGTAGTGTTCCAGCACAGCCGCGGAGATTTCATCGCACTCGAAGCAGAAACAGGTCTCCGGATCCAGCGCGTAGCGCCGGCCGTCGCACTCGAAGCGATGCAGTTTCTGCGGCATGGCAGGGCTGTTCCCCGTTGTCCGGTCAATAAGCGCCCAGGGTCCCCTTGGACCGGCTCCAGTTCTCCATCACCTTGAAGACCGTCATCCCGATGGCGGTCCAGGCGACACAGCTGACAAGCAGCCAGTAGAAACTCTGGTGCTGGAAGACGCTGGCGGGCTCCCCGGCGGCGTTCAGCTGCCCCTTGATCAGGACATGCTTGAGACAGATGGCGGCGTCGGTGACGGGAAGCACATGGATGCTGAGGCGGACGGGCCACGGCTGCTGGAGCAGTTCCTCGCGGGCGAACACCGCCAGCCCGAAGAGGGCCATGCGGATGAGAATCGCCACCTGGCCCACCTGCTTGAACACGAGCACGAGCCCCCCCACCATGAAGCCGAAACCCAGCAGGTTGAAGAAGGTCAGCGCCAGCAGCACCATGACGGGCAGGGTGTCCCAGTGCAGACTGCCGCCGACGGAAAAGGAAACCAGGTAGACCATGACGCCCGAGGAGATGATGGTGGAGACGGAGGCGACCAGCACCTGGGCGAGGAAGTTGGCGATCAGCCCGTGGGGGCTCATGCAGAGCTGCTCCAGCACGCCGCTGGTGGCCATCCCCTGAAGCCCCTGGGTGAACATGCCGACCACGCTGAAGGCGTACATGCCGATGATGAACCCGAGGACGAAGTTGGTCGCGGCGGCGGGGTCGCTGAACTTGCTGAGCCCCTGCTCCACCTCGGGCCGGCTGTAGATGAACCCCGCCACCAGCACCATGAGCATGCCGTAGCCGATGACCATGCCGGTGATCGTGCGGAACCAGTACCGGCGCATGACAATGAACACGCGCACCAGCTCGGCCTTCATGACCAGAAAGAAACCCATCTCTACTCCTGTTCCGGATGTTCCGGCACGGGGTCGTCCTCCGCGGCGAGCGGCTGCCCCGTGATCCGCAGAAAGACGCTCTCCAGGTTTTGCTGGCGCTGCTGGACCGCGAGCACCCGGCGTCCCTGCGCCTCCAGCGCGCGTGTGACGGCGTAGAAGCCCGCCGACCGCTCCGCCTCGTCCATCGCCAGGGAGAGCACCAGCGAGGTTTCCCCGTTGCCGGACTCCTCCTCCGCCGAGAGCACCCCGGGCAGGGCCGACAGAGCCTCCAGCCCGGCCGCGGCGTCGAGTTTGAAGACAAGCACATGCTCCGAGAACAGCTCCAGCAGCTCGGACATGGGCTTGCACGCGACGAGCCGGCCCTTGTTGATGATGCCGACGCGGTCGCAAAGCTCCTGCGCCACATGCATGTCGTGGGTCGTCACGAGGACGGAGCGGCCCTGGCCATGGGTCATCTCGATGATGCGGTCCTTGATGGCGCGGCTGCTCTGCACGTCGAGCCCCGTGGTCGGCTCGTCCAGCAGGAGCACCCGGGGGTCGGCGATGAGGGCGATGCAGATGGCGAGCTTCTGCTTCTGCCCGCGCGACAGCCTGCGCACCTGGGTGTTCTTCTTGTCCTGAAGGCCGATGAAGTCGAGCAGGTCGTGGGCGCGGTCGTGGAGAACCGAGCCCCGGACATTCTTCAGGTTGCCGTAGTACATCAGATTCTCGAGGGGGGTCAGGGGCCACAGGCTCGTGCGCGTGCCCTCCAGTACCACCCCCACCTGGCGGAGAATCTGCTTTCTTTTCCGCTCCACGTCCAGCCCGGCCACAAAAACCTGGCCCGCGTCCGGCTTGACCAGCCCGGAGATCATCTTGACCGTGGTGGTCTTGCCCGCGCCGTTGGGGCCCAGGAGCCCGAAAATCTCGCCGGGCTGTATCTCAAAAGAGACGTCCATCGCGGCGTCCACGAGGTTCCGCTTGTACAGCCTGCGCCGGCGCGTCTCCTCGTCCAGCGCGAGCACATGGCGGGTGACGAACTGCTTGCGGACATTGCGCATTTCCACCAGCGGGTCGGTCATGGGGTCTCCAGCGGTTTTCCTGAGAGGGACAGGTCCAGCGCCCGGCGCGCCGACTCCTCGTCGCCCGTCCGCTCCAGCAGCTCGCGGTACTCAAGACAGGCGCTTTCCATGTTGCGCACGGTGTGAACAACAATAACAACGGCGAGGCTGCCCGTCACATGGTACAGCAGGCCGAGGGTCAGGGCAAACAGCAGGAACTCCGCCGACTCGCGCCGGCTGTTCCGGTAGAAATGGTCGTGCACCAGGGAAAACAGCAGGGCGGCCGCAGGCACTGCGGTCCAGTGGCCGCCGGGCAGCCCGGCCAGCAGGGGCTGGGCCGCGCCCCGGTAGATGAGCTCTTCCGTGAGGGAGATGCCGAGAAACCGGGCCAGCACGGTGGGATGGCCGGCGGTGAAACGCGCCAGGCCGGACAGGTCGAGGAAATGCGCCCAGGCGTCGCGGGGCACCCCGTGCGTGAAGACCACCGAAAGGGCGAAAAGCGCGTGGCCAACCGCAAGGCCGAGCAGCCACGCCGGAGGGAAAACCAGCGCGCGGGTAAGCAGGCCCTCCCGGGCGGCATAGACACACGCCATCACGGCGAGGGGGGTCTGAAACAGGGCGGCGACCGGGTCCAGACGCCCGCCGCCGCGCCGCAGCAAACCAACGATGAGCATGGTCCACAAGACATAGCCCCCGAGCAGGATCAGAAAGGCCGTTGTCACGCCTTCGGCTCCTCGTCGTCCGCGGGCAGGGATTTCACCATTTCCTCCAGCGAGGCGCTCTCCACCAGACGGCTCCTCACCCTGCGCGCCTCGTCAAACTCCTCCCGGAGCACCCCGTAGCCGTAGACATCGTGGAGCACCCCGTCGCGCAGCACCTGCCGGCGCAGCACGAGTTCCCGCTTTGCTCCGGACATCTCGAAAATGCGCCAGGAGGCGGTGTTAAACGCATAGATGAAGGCCCCGACCCGGTGCAGGTTGAGCTCGTCGAAGGCGTACTCCAGCGCCCGCAGCACAGCCACCGCCGTGACCATCCGGTTGCGCAGGTGCGTCCGGCCGATGTAGATGTCGAGGGAGCAGGAGCGGTTGCGCCAGCTGATGTTCTGAAGCGCCACAAGGCCGACGGGCCCCAGCGACGGCGAATCAATCATGAGCTGCACCCCGCCGGGCATGGTCTGGCCGGGGGCGCGGCCGAGCATGGAGACGATGCGCTCCCGGATCTGCCGGGGCGACTGCGCGGGGTCCCCGTAGAGGAAATACTGGAAGTCCGGCTCGGACATCCAGCCGACCACCGTGTCCAGGTCGTCGCGCTCCGCCCGGCGGATGACGGCGTCAGTCTTGAAGGGCATGGCATCCCCCCGTGTGGTTGTCCGGAGCTTCCGCAGCCTCCCGGAAACAGGTCCAAGTCTGGACGTCGTGCCAGACACCCCGCGCGTGCACGGCCTGGCGCTGGGCCCCCTCGCACGCGAACCCCGCCCGCGCGAGCAGCGCCCCGAGGCCGGTTTCGCCGTCCAGGACCAGGATGGTCACCTTGGCGAGGTGAAGGCGGTTGAAGGCCTGCCCCAGAACAAACTGGACCGCCTCTTCGCCTCCCGCGCCGGCCTCCATCTCCGGGGACAGAAAAAGGAAGAACACCTCGGCAAACAGGGATTCCTGGTTCACCCCGCGCAGGCCGCAGAACCCGCAAACCCTTCCCTCCAGGTCCTCCACGGCGTAGAACAGCCCGCGCGCGGTCTCCTTCGACCCAAGCAGCTCCTCCAACTCTTCCCGCGTCGGCTGCACGGGCTCCTTCCGGACGTCGAGCAGGGAGGCCCTCAGCGCGGATCCCAAGTACGCCGCGCGGAGAAACCGCGCGTCGTCCCGTTCTGCCGTCCTGATGACCGTATGCTGTCCGACGATCATGGCCATTCCCCGCAAAGGCGGACCCCGGGCACAAGGCGCCGCGTCATGTCAAAAAGAGGGACCGGGAAACGCGCAAGACGCAACCCGGCCCGCAAGCTTGTGTGTCCGTTCCGAAACGCTCAGATGGCGTATTCGTTCTTCTTCTCGTACCGGAAATCCATCCAGGCACGCCAGACCGAGTTGAAAAAGTTCGTGAAGGCGTCGGCGCGGCGTGTGCTGATCGGCTTCAGGTGCTTCATGCTACGTTGTCTCCCTGGGTTGTCAACAATTTCCCGGCCCCATTAAAGCACATTCCCCCCGCGCATGCAAGCATTTTTCGGGACTTTTTTCGCCCCGGGAAACGGTCACCGCGAAGAGGAGTCCTCATCGTCATCCGGGATCGTGACGGGGTTCTGCGGGTTCTTGTTCTGAACCAGCGGAATCACCGCCTCAAAGATGTCTATCAGGAAGGCAAGCACCACATCCGCCGTGATGGCCGCCCGCTGCGGGCGCGTGATCAAGCGCAACCGTTTCACAGATTCTTCTCCCGGCGTCCTCAGGAACGCCCGTCAGTCCCCCTTAAACCGTCTCCCCGCCGCCGGTGCCGCCGGTGGTGTCAACGGCCCCCTCGTCGGCGGCCGTGACCGTCTTGGCGTTAACGAAGGGCAGGACCAGGGGCACAAACACGTCCGTCAGGAACGCCAGGACAAAACAGAAGCGGGCCTGCAAATCGCCGACCACATTGTCGCACAGCCCCTGACTCTGGGCCTGGGCGGGTATCCGCGTGATTCTCAGCGTGTGTCGCATGGATTGCCTGTCTCCTTCCTGTTAGCCGCTGCTCTGACCGGTGCCTTCCTTGGCCAGGACAAAGGGCGTCGCAATATTCAGCAAGCGCATCAGGAGCGCCATCACCTGGCCGACGCTGATGTCATCATCGGCGGCCCGCGCTGGCATCCCGGAAAGGCGGCGCAAATGGTTTCTGTTCCTGGACATCCGATTTCCCGAACGCCGTCAGGCGTCAATGATCTCGCTGGCCGCCTCTTTTTCCACCCAGAAGGTCGCGATGACCGTCAGTATCTGGCTCACCGCCATCAGGATGCTGCCGGGCGTCACGGCCGACGCGGCCCGGGCCACGGGCCGGGTGACAACTGTCAGGTGCTTCATGACCCTGTCTCCTTGGTTAACCGTAATACACGAACGCGGGGAAAAGGTTTCATCCCCGTAACGCCGCGGAGGGGGAAGGCGATGACCCGCAGGGGCCTAATCCTCCTCCTGAGCCTCTTTCTGGCTGAAGAAATCGGCAAACACGGAGAAAAGCTGGCTGATCAGCCGAAAAATGCCGCCCGTGCTGTAGTCCGCCGCCCGAACGGGCTTTCGGGTAACCGGGCGCAGGTGCTTCGAGTTCATGCGGTGTCTCCCTCACGGCAATGATGTACAGACCGAACAACCTGCCCGGCCCAGGACAAAGAATAGCAGATTCCGCAAAAAAAGACCACCATTTCCGGTGAATGGCACCGCAGAGCACCCAACACCAACGCCAGCGCGGTCAGGACTGCGCGGGGGCCAGCCGGACCTCCTCATACCCCTGGCAGTCCCGCGCGGCAAGATGGGTGCGGCCTGTCAGGTGGAGGTCCATGGCCCGTGCGGCCTCGCGGCCCTCATAAATGGCCCAGACCACGAGCGACTGGCCGCGGCGCGCGTCGCCCGCGGCGAAGACCCCCGGCACACCGGTGGCGTAGGCGCTGTCGGCCTTGATGCCGAGACCGAAACGGTTCTTCTCCATCTCGACCTTGAGGTCCGCCGCGAAGGCGTCGGCCTCGGGCTGGACAAAGCCCATGGCCAGCAGCACCAGGTCGCACTCAATCCGCATCTCGGAGCCGGGAATTTCGGTCATGGTCCGGCGGCCGGAGGCGTCCGGCTCGCTCCACTCCACCCGGACCGCGTTCAGCGCGCGGACATTGCCCTGCTCGTCGCCCTCGAAGGACCTGGTGTTAATGCACCATTCCCGGCAGTCTCCGCCGGGCGCCTCCTTGTGGCTGGAGGAGGTGCGCAGCACGAAGTCCCACTCGGGCCACAGGTTGCGGGCTGAGCGGGCCTCCGGCGGCTTGGGGAAGAGTTCAATGTTGAGGATGGAGGCGCAACCCTGCCGCAGCGAGGTGCCGACGCAGTCGGAGCCCGTGTCGCCGCCGCCGATCACCACCACCTTCTTGCCTGTGGCCACGATGTCCCCACCCTCCACGGTCTTGCGGAGCACGCGCCGGGTCTGCTGGGTGAGGAAATCCACGGCGGGCACGATGCCCTTGAGCCCGCTTCCGGGCACGTCGGCCTCGCGGAAAAGGCGCGGCTTGGTGGAGCCGAGCGCCAGGAGGACGGCGTCGTACTCCGCCAGGTCCTTCGCGGGCACATCGCGGCCGACCTCGACGCCGCAGCGGAACTCCACGCCCTCGGCGCGCATCTGCTCCACCCGGCGGCGGACCACCGACTTGTCCAGCTTGAAGTTGGGGATGCCGTAGAGGAGCAGGCCGCCCGGCTCGTCCGCGCGCTCATACACGACCACGGTGTGGCCCGCGCGGTTGAGCTGCTGGGCGGCGGCCAGGCCGGCGGGGCCCGCCCCGACGACGGCCACCCGTTTCCCCGTGCGGGCCGCCGGGGGCTGCGGAGTGATCCAGCCGCTCTCCCAGCCGCGTTCGGCGATCTCGCGCTCGATCATCTCGATGGTCACGGGCGGGTCAATGATGCCCAGCACGCACGCGCTCTCGCAGGGTGCCGGGCATATCCGTCCGGTGAACTCGGGGAAGTTGTTGGTGGCGTGGAGGATTTCGAGGGCCTCCCGCCACATGTCGTCCTTCACCAGGTCGTTGAAGTCGGGAATCTGGTTTCCCAGGGGGCACCCGCTGTGGCAGAAGGGCACGCCGCAGTTCATGCAGCGGTAGCCCTGCCGCTTGAGGCGCTCGGGGGGCAGGGACCCGGCGAACTCGTTGTAGTGTTGCACCCGCTCCCCTGCCGGGACCGGCTCGGGAAGTTCGCGGGAGAAGGTCATGAACCCTTTGGATTTTTCCGGCAGCATGGTGTTATTCCTGTTCCTCTTTTTCCATGAGCACCTGCGCGTAGCCCTTCGGCATGACGCGCACAAACCGGGAGGTCTCCTCCTCCCAGTTCTCGAGTATCCGCCGGGCCACCTCGCTGCCCGTGAGCCGGAAATGCGGCTCCAGCAGGCTGCGGAGCTGCGCCCGGCTCCTGTCGCTGAGCGGCTTGATCTCCACCATCCCCAGGTTGCAGTGGACGGGGAAGGCGCCCCCGGGGTCGTACACGTAGGCGATGCCGCCGCTCATGCCCGCGCCGAAGTTGCGGCCCGTGGGGCCGAGAATGGCGACGCGGCCGCCGGTCATGTACTCGCAGCAGTGGTCGCCCACGCCCTCGACCACCGCCCACGCGCCGCTGTTGCGCACGCAGAAGCGCTCGCCCGCCAGGCCGCGGAAGTAGGCGCGGCCGCCCGTGGCGCCGTAGAGCGCCACGTTGCCGACCACGATGTTGTCCTCGGGCACGATGGGGCAGTCCGCCGGCGGCCGCACGATGATCGTGCCGCCCGAGAGGCCCTTGCCGCAGTAGTCGTTCGCCTCGCCGGTGACGTCGAGCGTCACGCCCGCGATGGCGAAGGCGCCGAAGCTCTGGCCCGCCACACCCGCGCAGCGGAGCACCACCGTGTCGTCCGGCAGGGTGCCGGTGTACATGCCCAGCTTGTGGCGGCGCGTCAGCTCGCTGGAGAGCATGGTGCCGACGGTCCGGTGCGTGTTCTCGATCTCCACGTCAATCGTGACGGGCTCACGCCGCTCCAGCGCGGGGGCGGCCCGCTCCATGAGCTCCCAGTCCAGCGCGCCGTCCAGCCCGTGGTCCTGGGCCACCGTGCAGTGGCGGGTCTGGCCCTCCCACGGCTCGGCGCAGACCAGCACGCGCGAGAAGTCCAGGGTGCGCGCCTTCCAGTGTTCGGGCATCGGGTCGAACTCCAGCATGTCGGCCCGGCCCACCATCTCGTTCAGGGTGCGGAAACCGAGTTCGGCCATGATCTTCCGGCACTCCTCGGCGACGAAGAAGAAGTAGCGCACCACATGCTCCGGCTTGCCGGAGAACTTCCTGCGCAGCTCGGGGTCCTGCGTGGCCACGCCGACGGGGCAGGTGTTCAGGTGGCACTTGCGCATCATGATGCAGCCGCTGGCGATGAGCGGCGCCGTGGCGAAGCCGAACTCCTCCGCGCCGAGGAGCGCGGCGACGGCCACGTCGCGGCCGGTCTTCATCTGGCCGTCCACCTGAACTCGGATGCGCTCGCGCAGGCCGTTGCCCACCAGCGCCTGGTGCGTCTCGGGCAGGCCCAGCTCCCACGGGAGCCCGGCGTATTTGATGGAGCTGAGGGGCGACGCGCCCGTGCCGCCGTCGTGGCCGCTGATGAGCACGAGGTCGCTCTTGCCCTTGGCCACGCCCGCCGCGATAGTGCCCACGCCCACCTCGGACACGAGCTTGACGGAAACCGCCGCGTTCACGTTGCTGTTCTTCAGGTCGTAGATGAGCTGGGCCAGGTCCTCGATGGAGTAGATGTCGTGGTGCGGGGGCGGGCTGATCAGGCCGACCCCGGGCGTCGAGTGCCGGGTGGCGGCGATCCACGGGTACACCTTGTGACCGGGGAGCTGGCCGCCCTCACCCGGCTTGGCGCCCTGGGCCATCTTGATCTGGAGGTCGTCGGCGTTGGTCAGGTACTCGGCGGTCACCCCGAACCGGCCGGACGCGACCTGCTTGATCGCCGACCGCCGGCGCGCGTCGTACAGCCGATCGGGATCCTCGCCGCCCTCCCCCGTGTTCGACTTGGCGCCGAGCGAGTTCATCGCGATCGCCAGCGTCTCGTGGGCCTCGGCCGAGATCGACCCGTACGACATCGCTCCGGTCGAGAACCGCTTGACGATCTCGGACACCGGCTCGACCTCGTCGATCGGGATCGGGCTGCGCCCGCTCCCGTCCGGGTCCCGGAACCGGAACAGCCCCCGCAG
>JAAYBR010000081.1 GCA_012730045.1 Candidatus Hydrogenedentota bacterium
GCAGCCCCCCGCCGCAGAGCCGCACCCCGCGCAGGCCCCCGCCGCAGAGCCGCCCCCCGCGCAGGCCCCCGGCGCACCGCGCTCCGCCGCCCGGGGGAGCGCGTCCATACCGTCCATACCGTCCATACCGTCCATATCGTCCATCCCGTCCATCCCCCCCATCCCCCCCACCCCCCCGCGCTACCCCGAGGTCTCCGCCAATGCGGCGCTGGTCCTGATCGGGGTGGCCTGCGCCCTCCTGGACCGCCAGCTCTCGGCGCAGGCCGACGCCTTCGGGGAGGAGGGGGGCTTCACGGAGCGCCTGTACACCCACCGTCAACGCCGGAGACGCGACGCATGACCGCCTCTTTTTCGGAATCTGTCGTGGAGGACGCCGCCCTCTCCTGGCTCGGCGCCGCCGGGTGGCGCGTGGCGCACGGTCCGGACATCGCGCCGGACTCGGCGGGCGCGGAGCGCGCGCACTACGGCCAGGTGGTCCTGGAACGGCGGCTGCGCGCCGCGCTGGCGCGTCTCAACCCGGCGCTCCCCCCGGAGGCCCTGGACGACGCCTTCCGCAAACTAATGCACCCCGAGGGGCCGACGCTGGAGACGCGCAACCGCGCGCTGCACCGCCTGCTGGTGGACGGGGTGACGGTGGAGTTCCGCCGCGCGGACGGGTCCATCGGCGGTGCGCAGGCGCGGGTGATGGATTTCGACACCCCGGACACCAATGACTGGCTGGCGGTCAACCAGTTCACGGTGGTGGAGAACAAGCACACCCGCCGCCCGGACGTGGTACTGTTCGTCAACGGGCTGCCACTGGTGCTGGTGGAGCTGAAGAACGCGGCGGACGAGAACGCGACCCTCTGGTCGGCCTTTCACCAGTTGCAGACGTACAAGTCGGAGCTGCCGGCGCTGTTCGCGTACAACGCGCTGCTGGTGATCTCGGACGGGCTGGCGGCGCGGGTCGGCACGCTCACGGCGGGGCGGGAGTGGTTTAAGCCGTGGCGCACGGTCCACGGGGAGGCGCTTGCCCCGCCCTCCATGCCGGAACTGGAGGTCTTGGTCGGGGGTGTCTTCGACAAACGCCGCTTGCTCACCCTGATCGGCCATTTCCTGGTCTTCGAGGACGACGGCGGCGGCAACCTGGTGAAGAAGATGGCGGGCTACCACCAGTTCCACGCGGTGAACACGGCGCTGGCGGAGACGCTGCGGGCGGCGCGGACGCATGCGGGGGAGACCCAGGGCCGCTATGAGTCCGGAAGGCAGCCCGGCGGCGAGCCGGGCGACCGCCGCGTCGGGGTGGTGTGGCACACACAGGGTTCGGGCAAGAGCCTGTCCATGGCGTTCTACGCGGGGCGGGTGATCCGCGAGCCCGCCATGGAGAACCCGACGGTGGTGGTGCTGACGGACCGGAACGACCTGGACGACCAGCTTTTCGGCACCTTTTCGCGGTGCGCGGACCTGCTACGCCAGCCGCCCGCGCAGGCGGAGAACCGGGCCGACCTGCGCGCGAAACTGTCGGTCGAGGCGGGCGGCGTGGTGTTCACGACGATCCAGAAGTTTATGCCGGAGGAGAAGGGGGACCGGCACCCGGTGCTGTCAAACCGACGCAACATCGTGGTGATCGCCGACGAGGCGCACCGGAGCCAGTACGACTTCATTGACGGGTTTGCCCGGCACATGCGGGACGCCCTGCCGGGCGCGTCCTTCATCGGGTTCACGGGGACCCCCATCGAGCTGGTGGACGCGAACACGCGGGCCGTGTTCGGCGACTACATCAGCGTGTACGACATCCAGCGGGCGGTGGAGGACCGGGCGACGGTGCCGATCTACTACGAGAGCCGCCTGGCAAAGCTGCAGTTGAGCGAGGCGGAGAAGCCCACCATAGACCCCGATTTCGAGGAGGTGACGGAGGGCGAGGAGGAGGCGCGCAAGGAGAGGCTGAAGAGCCGGTGGGCGCAGCTGGAGGCGGTGGTGGGCGCGGAGAACCGGCTGAGGCTGCTGGCGAGGGACATTGTGGAGCACTTCGAGAAGCGGCTGGAGGCGATGGACGGCAAGGCGATGGTCGTGTGCATGAGCCGCCGGATCTGCGTGGAGCTCTACCGGGAAATCTCGGCGCTGCGCCCGGACTGGGCGCACGGGGACGACGACAAGGGGTGCCTCAAGGTGGTGATGACGGGGTCGGCGTCCGACGGCCCGGAGTGGCAGGAGCACATCCGCAACAAGCCCCGCCGCGAGGCGCTGGCCGCGCGGTTCCGCGACGCCGGCGACCCCTTCCGGATCGTGCTGGTGCGCGACATGTGGCTGACCGGGTTCGACGCGCCCAGCCTGCACACCATGTACCTGGACAAGCCGATGCGCGGCCACGGCCTCATGCAGGCCATCGCGCGGGTGAACCGGGTGTTCCGCGACAAGCCCGGCGGGCTGGTGGTGGACTATCTCGGCCTGGCGCAGGAGCTGAAGGAGGCGCTCGCCACCTACACGGCGAGCGGCGGCACCGGCCGGACGGCCATAGACCAGAACGAGGCCGTCGCGCTGATGCTGCAAAAATACGAGGTGTGCTGCGGCCTGTTCCACGGGTTCTCCTGGGAGCCGTGGACGACCGGCGCCGCGGCGGACCGGCTCGGCCTGCTGCCGGCGGCGCAGGAGCACATCGTGGCGCAGGAGGACGGCAAGAACCGTCTCTTCGGCGCGGTGCGGGAACTGTCGCAGGCCTTCGCGCTCTCCGTGCCGCACGAAGAGGCGCTGCGCATCCGCGACGACGTCGCCTTCTTTCAGGCCGTGCGCGCGGCCCTCGCCAAACGCGCGGAGGGCGGGCCGAAGTCCGACGAGGAGCTGGACCACGCCGTGCGCCAGATTGTGTCGCGGGCGGTCTCTTCAGACGGGGTGATTGACATCTTCGAGGCGGCGGGGCTCAGGAAGCCCGACATCTCGATCCTGTCCGACGAGTTCCTGGCCGAAGTGCGCAACATGCCCCAGCGCAACCTGGCCGTCGAGCTGCTGCGCAAGCTGCTGACCGGCGAAATCAGGACGCGGCAAAAGAAGAACGTCGTGCAGGCGCGGTCGTTCCTGGAAATGCTGGAAAGCGCCCTGCGGAAGTACCAGAACCGCGCCGTTGAGGCGGCCCAGGTGATCGAGGAGCTGATCGCGCTGGCGAAACACATCCGCGAGGCCGCCGCGCGGGGGGAGGCGCTTGGGTTGACGGAGGACGAGGTCGCCTTCTACGACGCGCTGGAGACCAGTGACAGCGCCGTGAAGGTGCTGGGCGACGACACGCTGCGGGCCATCGCGCGGGAGCTGGTCGCCACGGTGCGCCGGAATGTGACCATAGACTGGACCCTGCGCGAGGCTGTGCGCGCGCAGCTGCGCGTGCTCGTGAAGCGCATCCTGCGCAAACACGGCTACCCGCCGGACAAGCAGGAAAAGGCGACCCAGACCGTGCTGGAACAGGCCGCGCTGCTGTGCGCGGAGTGGGCATAGCGCCCGCCTACTGGGCGGGGGCGTCCTGGGCGCAGCGGAAGCCGTAGTCCTCGCGGGTGGCGTCCATGCGGTCGAAGTGGCGGGAGGCGCAGCGCGCCTCAAACTTGCCGGTGAGGTAGGATCCGCCGCGGAGCACGCGGAAGATCTGGCCGTAGTCCTTGGTCACATCCTGGTTGCCGGGGTAGGCGTCGTACCAGTTGGACACCCACTCGTAGGCGTTGCCGGCCATGTCCACGCACCGGTACGGGGAGGTGCCGTTGAAGTACAGGCCCACGCGGACACGGCGGGCGTTGCCGGCCTCTTTCGTGTTGGCCATGCCCTCCTCGAAGGTCCAGCCCCAGGGGTACTCCCGCCCGTCGCTGCTCCGGGCGGCCTTTTCCCACTCCTCCTCCGTGGGCAGGCGCTTGCCGACAAGGGAGGCGTAGCGCATGGCCTGGGACCAGGAGACGCCCGTGGCGGGCCAGTTCTCCTGACCCTCGGGGAAGCTGTGTTCCGGAAAGACCGCCTTGTAGTCCTGGTTCGTCACCTCAAACTTGTCCATGTAGTAGGGCTTGAGGCTCACCACCCGCTTCGGGCGCTCGTCGGGCGCGCGGTCCTCGTTGCCCATGGTGAAGTCGCCCCCGGAGATCAGCACCATGCCCGGCGGCACCGCGCCCGGGCTCATCTGGAGCTGCACGGTCTCGGTGGCGTTCGCCGCCAGCGTGACAATTTTTTCCTCCTGGACAAAGCCCGGCGTGTGCACGCTCACGAGGTAGCTGCCGGGGAACAGGGTGAACCGCGAGGGCGTGGTCTGCGCCTGCGCCACGTTGTTGATCCAGATCTTCGCGCCCGTGGGCCGCGAGAACACCTCCATCTGCGCCTCCATGGGCTTCAGCTCGTGCTTGAACTCGAGCTTGAAGTTCTCCTCGATGGTGAAGGCGTTGGTGATGGGGTAGTAGTTCTCCAGACGCAACTCGTAGGAGTAGTCGCCCACCTGAAGCGGATACCCAAACACGGGGGTGGAACCGACCTTTTCCCCGTCCACATAGATGTCCGCGCCGATGGGTTTGGACTCCACCGAGACGGTCCCCATCAGGGGCTCCATGGCGATGGTGAAGGTCTCCTCGGGCTCCCCCTTCACCACAATGTCGTGGAAGGTGCGCTTGTAGCGGTCCAGGGTCAGCAGCACCTCGTACTTCCCCGCCGGAAGCCCCTCCACGGTCACCGGCGCGGTGCCCCGGTCCTCCCCGGCGACCAGCACGGCGGCCCCGGCGTCGGGCGCGCTCTCAATGATGATCCGGGTGGCCGGCTTGGGCGGCTCTTTGGGGCCGCATCCGGCCAGAAAAAGCACGGCGCACAGGGCGACACCCCACCCGCTGCGCCCCAAGCCTCCTCTGCGTGCGCCCCCCACCTCAGGAAGTCTCTTCCCCATGGCGGATGAATCCTCTCAACCGGCACAAGCAGAAATATGATGACTGCGAAACAGAGAAAAAAGTGCGGCAACCCGCGACCTTGTTCACAGTATACCATCCTTTAACGCGATTCGCATTATGTTTCTTCCTCTTCCGCGCCGCGGCATTGGTGGTGCCAATGTTCCGCCCGGACGCAACCTCGCGCCCCTGGGCATGGTCTAACCTCCGGCAGTTTCGGGACCCGACGGGTCCGCGCGCCAGAAACAACCGTGCCCGCGGGCACACACGGAGAGGGACGGCGGCAATGTCAAACACAGCGGGGCGGTGGGCGGTCCTTTCCCTGGCGGGCGTCCTTTTGGTGGTCCTGCTCTCCTGGTGGATGTCCCTGGCGCCGTCCGCCCTGCCGGAAACCGCCCCCCCCGAGGCCTTTTCAGCCCACCGGGCCATCAAGCACATTGAGGCCACCTGCCAGGTGCCGCATCCGGCGGGCTCCAAGGCCAACGACGGGGTCTGCGCCTACATCCAGGAGCAGCTCGCCGCGATGGGGGTGGAAACCGTCCTGATTGACGGCCCCGCGGGCGGCCGGCACGGGCAGTCGCTCACCTGGGAGCGCGCGGTGCTGGGGCGGGTCCGGGGCACCGCGCCGACCAAGGCCATCGCCGTGGACGCGCATTTCGACTCTGTGCCCTATGGCCCCGGCGCGGCGGACGACACGTCCGGCATCGCCGCCATGCTGGAGACGGCGCGCGCGCTGAAGGCGGGGCAGCCCCTCAAGAACGACGTCATTTTCTGCTTCGCCGACCAGGAGGAGTTCGGCGGCGACGGCGCCCGGGCCTTCATCGGGCATCCGTGGTTTGAGGAGGTGGGGCTGGTGCTGGGGCTGGAGACGCGCGGTGTCAAGGGGCCGGGGCTCATGTTTGAGAGCACCCGGGAGAACGGGTGGATCATCCGGGAACTGGCGAAGGCGGACGTTTCCCCCCGGACGAACTCCATGATGACGGATTTCTACCGGCGCATGCCCTTCGGCAGCAATTTTGACCAGTACAAGAGGCACCGGCCCGGCTTCAATGTGGCGTACATTGACGGGTTCGCCTATTACCACATCTCGCTCGACAGCCCGGAAAACGTGAGCCTGAACAGCCTCCAGCACCACGGCGCCTACATTCTGGGCATCGCGCGGCATTTCGGCAACCTGCCGCTGGACGGCGACCTGAGCGCGCCCGACGCCGCCTATTTCAACCTGCTGGGGGACTGGATGGCCGTGTATCCCCTGGCCTGGAACCGCCCGCTGGTCCTGCTGGCGACGGCGCTCTTCCTCGCGGCGCTGGTGTTCGGGCTGGCCGTGCGGGGCGTCCGGTTCGCGGGGCTGCTGGGCGGGTTCATGGCCGCCGCGGGCACCCTCGTGCTGGCCATGGCGCTGTGGGCGCCCGGCGCGGCGCTGGCCTTCCTGCGCTTCAAGGAGATGGCCCTCTACTCCAACAACGCCTACTGCCTGGCCTTCGCGCTGCTGGCCTTCGCCGCCCTGGCGGCGGCGGCGGCCACGCTCTGCCGCGCCCTGCGCCCGGCGGAGATGGTGGGCGGCCTCATGCTGCTCTGGACGGCCGTTCTCTGGGGCATGCACCTCTACGTGCCCGGCGGGGTCTACGCCCCCGTGTGGGTGCTGGTCTTCGGCGCGCTCCAGGTGGCCGTGCTCGCCTGGGCCGGCCGCGGCGGCCGCGAATGCGCCCCCGGCGCGCTGGCCGGGGCGGCGGCGCTCACCGTGCCGTCCGTGCTCATCGTCTTCCCCATGATCCCCATCATCGGCTACGCCCTCACGGCCATGGGCGCCTTCAGCGTGGCGGCCCTGCTCATCCTGATCTTCTTCCAGCACACGCCGCTGCTCGCCGCCACCGGGGACCGGTTCCGCCGGTGGGCGCCGGGCGCGCTGGTCCTCGCCGGGCTGCTGGTCTACGGCTTCGCCTTCTACACGAACCTGCCCGGCCCCCGCACCCCCAAGCTGAACTTCCTCTCCTACCTCGTGAACTTCGACAAGGGCGAGGCCTGGTGGGTCAGCGCGGACCCGGAGCCCGACGAGTGGACCTCCCAGTTCTTCGCCCCCGGCACCTCCCGAGCGCGCATCGGCGAGATCATGCCCGGCAACGAGCGCGAGTACCTCAAGGCCCCCGCGCCCCTGGACCCGCTCGGCCCGCCGCGCGTCGAGGTGTCGTCCGACCGCGTTGAAAACGGCCGCCGCATCGTCGAGGGGCGCCTCGTCTGCCCGCGCGACGGACAGCGCGTGACCGTGCGGGCGCTGTCGGCCACGCCGGTCCACGCCGCCACCGTGGCGGGTGTTGAACTCGGCACCGGCGCCCCCTTCTCCTTCCACCTGCGGATCATGGACAAGGCGGGGGTCGCCCTGCGGCTGGAGAGCGACCCCGGCGCGCCCATCGTGCTTGAGGTCCGCGAGGAGTCCTACGGCATCCCGTCCTTCCCCGAGGTCAAACCCCGCCCCGACTGGATGGCCACCGAGCCCAACCGCGTCATAGACCACCGCCGCCCCCTCCACAGCCACCACACCGTCACCCTCTGCACCATTGACTTGGGCACGGGGGCTCAACAGGCAGCCGAGTCGGATGAACAAAACTGGGACGAGGTTGAGACAACAGTGCTGGTCACTCCGCCCATCCTCTGACCGGACGGCCCCATCCAGGGCAATCGCACTGAAATGTCCGGCAAGAAGGGACGAATGCCCCTTGTGCCCATGAGCTGGTGTTGTTTGTCCCAACGGCTGCCGTGTGGGTGCCGTGCTGAGGGATTCCTCGGGCTCACCTCGCATCCATGAGTTGGTTCTATTTGTCCCAACGGGACATCCGAATATAGCCCAGGGCAGGCCGCCGCCCGAAGGGCCAGGCCTGCCCTGGGGAGGAGGCCCCCCCAAAAGACTTGCCCTGAAGGGGCAGCCGAAATTCCACGCACCTGAGAGAAGACGAGGCAGGCGGGACGCCTGCGGTACGGAAGGCACCCCGCCGGCCCTCTTCGTACCGCAGGCGTCCCGGCGGCCTTGTCTTTGGGTGCCCGCCACAGGGGCGCGGCCTTCTGCTAGAATAGGCGCTCCGGCGGCGGCGCGGGCCGCGGGCCGGGGGAGAAGTGAGCCATGCCCTTGCGCGTTGTCGTCCTGCTGTCCGGAAGCGGCACCACCCTGCAAAACCTGATAGACCACATCGCCCGGGGCGCGCTCGACGCCCGGATCACCGGCGTGGTGTCGTCGCGGGCGGGGGCCTACGGCCTGGAGCGCGCGCGCCTCGCGGGCATCCCGGCGGCCACGGTGCCCCGGAAGGCCTACGCCGACGATCAGGCCTTCAACGCCGACCTGTGGCGCGAGATCCGCGGCATGGGCGCGGACCTCGTGGTGCTCGCCGGGTTCATGTCCCTCATCACGGTGCCCGGGGACTTCCACAACCGCATCGTCAACGTGCACCCCGCGCTCATCCCCGCCTTCTGCGGCCACAGGATGTACGGCCACCACGTCCACGAGGCCGTGATCGCCTTCGGCGTCAAGGTCTCCGGCGCCACCGTCCACTTCGTGGACGACCAGTACGACCACGGCCCCATCATCCTGCAGAAGAGCGTGCCCGTCCTCGACGACGACACGCCGGACACCCTCGCCGACCGCGTGCAGGCCGCCGAACGCGAAATCTACCCGCAGGCCCTCCAGCTCATCGCCGGGGGCAGGGTCACCGTCGAGGGCCGCCGCGTCCGCGTGCGATAGGCGCCGCCGACCCCGCAAAACGCGCGCCGCAAAAACCCAAGGCGCTATACTGTCCGCAGTCAAGGAGGCCGCTTGTCATGCTGAAACGACTTTTCCGATGGCTTCTGTTTCCGGCGGTGCTGCTGCTCGTGGTGCTGATGGGCGCGCTGCACGCGGTGAACCTGGGGTCCGTGTTTGAGTGGGGCAAGCCGCGCCCGGAGGGCAAGCCGACGCCGCGCCCGGAGGGCATGGGATGGGTGGACCTTTTGGACGCGGAGCACGCCCCGCTCTGGAAGAACCTGGACGATGACAGGAAGGTGTTTGAGATCGAGGCCGGCGTGCTGCACATCCTCGGCGAGTCGCTGCACCCGCTCCACTACGCCACGTACACGGGCGAGGAGTTTTCGGACTTCGACCTGCATCTGGAGTTCAAGCTGTCCACGCCGCGCATCGCGCCCCTGGCGGCGCTGATGGTGAACCCGCAGATCATGTGCAACAGCGGCGTGTTCCTCCGCGCGCCCGTGGGCGACTCGCCCCTGCGCGGGTTTGAGATCCAGGTGCTGGGGGATTACGGCTGGCCCGCGACCAAGAACGGCACGGGCGCCATCTATGACGTGGTGAGCCCCATGTTCAACCTGGCCCGGCCCACCGGCGAGTGGAACAGCTACGACATCTCCCTGCGCGGCTCGGAGGTGACGGTGACGGTGAACGGGTGGAAGGTGATAGACACGGACTTCGCGCAGATGACGGAGCCCATCGGGAAGTTCAAGACGCCCTACGCCGAATTGCCCAAGGCCGGGCGCATCTCCCTGCAGGACCACGGCGGCGAGCTGTGGTACCGCAACATCCTGATCCGCCGCGCGGAGGGCCCGGCCGCGACGGTCAAGCGCGCCATCACCAATCTTGTGAACTAGGGGCGCGCGCGGGCACGCCCGCGCGAAGGAAGGCGGCAGTCTTTCGCGGGAGTCCACATCGTCCACACAGTCCACCCCGTCCACTCTGGACGATGTGGACGATGTGGACAGGTGGACAGGTGGACACCGCTTTCCCGTCACCCCTTTTCGCGCAGGAAGGCGGTGATCTTTTCGGCGTGGTCGCCCTGGATCTCCACGAGATCGCCGAGGGCCTTGCCGCCGGCGGCGCAGTGTTTCCGCAGGGCCGACAGCAGCGCCTCGGCGTCGCCGGAGACGTTGCGCACGAGGGTCATCACCTTGCCGCCCGCGCGGCGCTCGACGGAGACCGGGTAGCCCCCCTTCTTCGTCTTGGCCACGTGCCAGGGCGGAGGCGCGCCCTCCGCCTTTTCGGCCTGGACCCGCGCGGCGGCTGCGGCCACGTCCTCCGGCGCGATGCCGGGCACGGCGAGGCCCGCAAAGGGGTTGTGGGTGAGGGATTCCTTTCCGGGGGTGTCCGGGGTCATGGGGTCTTCTCCTCCGGCGCGGGCCACTCGCAGACCGCCAGATCGCCCGCTGTCAGTGTCACAGTCACCCGCCCCGGCCCCTCCGCCGCCACCGGCGCGGGAACGCCGTCGGCGCGGAACAGGCGCGGGGCCGCGCCCTCCGGCAGGGGGTAGTCCGGCGTGTCCAGGTTCAGGGCCACGGTCTGCGGCGCCTCCGTGATGTTGGCCAGCACGACAGCCACGCCGCCGTCGGCGGCGCGCCATGCCGAGGCCAGCACGCCGGGCGCGGGCATGCTGTACTCGCGGACCCGGTCGCGCCGTCCGGCGTAGATGGACAGGCGGGACACGGGGATCTCCGACGCCGGAACACCAGTCTCGGGCGGGCGCAACATGACGCCGTCACGCAGGTAGGCGAGCGCGGCCCGACGCAGGCGGGCGGCGCGCACGAAGAAGTCCGTCTCCTCCGCGCGCTGCTCCAGCAGCTCCGGTTTGAAGTTGGCGAGGCAGGGCTGCTGCCCCCAGAGAAGGGCGCGGGCCTGTTCCAGGCGGAACTGCGCGGAGAATTTGCGGTCGAGGAGGACGAGGGGCTCGGCGGGCGCGAACTCCGGGGGCCACAGCTCGTCGTAGGGCGGCTCGGTGAGGGAGGCGTAGTTGCCGAAGAGGAGGGCCGCGTCGTTGTACACGGCCTGGAACAGGGGGACGGGCTCCCACTCTCCCGGCGCGGCGTAGCGCTCGCGGCTGACCTGGAGGCTGAGCATGAGGTCGAGTCGGGGCAGCCACGCCTCGCCGCAGCCCTCGCCCGCCAGGGTCGCCTCCGTGCGCCGGGCGCAGCGCGCGCGAATGTCCTTCTCCAGCGCGGCGAAGCCCTCCACCCACCACGACCCGCCGCCGCGCGGGTGCCCGTGCGACACGTCGTAGCACGCGCAGCTCGCGCAGGCCTGGTCCATGTAGATGCCCCCCGCGCCGAACTCCGCCACGGCCTTTTCCGCGAGCCCGGCGTAGGTGTTCCGCCAGAACGCGGTGCCCATGCACATGGGCGTGCAGGCGGCGTTGTTGAAAATGTTGTAGACCTCGCGGCCGATGGCACCGTCGGGGTTCTTCACGGCGAAACGTTCGGCCCGCTCGGTCTTCCAGCTCTCCGTCTCCAGCCCCCAGAGCCGCTGGTTCATGTAGAGGATCGCGTGGACGCCCTTCGCCTCCGCCGCCGCCAGGGCCGCACGGAACGCGTCGCCGCCCTCGCGCGGCGGGAAGTACTCCGGGAACCCCGTGTCGTAGGCGCAGCCGTGCCACCAGTGCCAGAACACGCTCACGGGCAGCCCGGTTTTCTCCGCCAGCGCGGTCGCGGGCGGCAGCACCCCCGGCGACTTGCCCCGGTTCCACACCCACAGCGCGGTGTCCGCCGCCCACGCGGGGACCCTCCCCAGCCGCTTGCGGCTCTGGTCGGCCCAGAACCCCGCCGCAGCCCCCGCGCGGTAGCGCTCCGCCGCGCCGAACCAGCCGCCGCGGAAGACGGCGATGTCGGCGGCGTACTCCGGCGCGAAGCGGCTGCCGCCGCCCTTCCCCGGCAGATGGGCCATCTCCAGGCCGACACCGCCCGCGCCGTCGCCGCAGACCGCGAAGAGCTTGCGGTGCGCCCCCGTGTCGGCGCTGGAGAGCATCACGCCGGGGCCGGTGTCATTGCAGAAGGCGACAAACTGCATGGACAGGAGGCCCGGGTATTCCCATGCGCGGCGCGCGGGCTGCGGCGGGTCGCCGGGGTTGAGCAGCCGGCCGGGGTTGCGCGCGAGGGACCCCATCCACTCCGGAACGGCCAGCGCGTCGCCCTCGCCGGGGCGCAGCCCGGCGACGCGGGGAAACACCACCTGCCGGATGCGGTTGAAGGGAAGCCCCGTGACGGCGAAGGTGAGGCGGAACGCGCCGTCCGCCGGGACCACCTCCGCCTCGACCCGCGCGTCGAGGGCGCCGTCCTTCACGCTGAACCCGGACCACGCCAGGCGCAGGCCGCCGTCCGCGGACGGTTCCACGGCAACCGTTTCCGCGCCCGAAGCGCGGAGCGCCCCGCCGTCGTCCAGCGTGAGGGTCCACAGCCCGTCGGGGTGCGCGCCCTGGACAAATTCCCGGCCCGTGGCCATGTCCCGCAGGGAGACAATGCCGCCGGTGGCGGGGTCCAGGGCGAGGGCCGCGCCGCCCGACTCCAGCACCGCCGGGGCCTCGGAAAACGCGGCGGCGCAGGCCAGGAGGATCGGGAGGACAATCCAGGAAAGGCGGCGGGAGGAACGCATGCAGGCTCTCCTTCATGAGGTTGCGCGACAGGACGCCCCATTATACCCGGCGCGCGCCGCCGGATAGATCGGACGCCAAGAAACGGGAAGTTTTGCCCTCTTCCGTAGCGCAGGCGTCCCCGCCTGCCCTGTCTTTCATCCAGCCACCGGTTTGGCTTCCGGCCCGAAGACAAGGCCGCCGGGACGGCGGCGCCACGGAAGGACGCCTTTCCGTCCTCCCCCGCCGTGCCCCGCGGCGGGAACGGTTTGGGAACCGCACGGCGGGCGTGGTATCTTCAAGGGATGAAACGCATGCTGACAGTTGCGGTGTGTTGGGGTGTGCTGGTGTGCGCCGCGGCGGCGTCCTTTGCCCAGCCGTCGGCGTTCCACCCGGAGGCGGAGACTCCGCCGAAACCGGCGGCGCCCGCGGCGCCGGAGGCCGCACCCCCCGCGCCCGCTCCTGAAGCGGCCGCCCCGGAGGCCCTTCTGGCGGCGATGTCCCTGCAGCGCCGGGTGGCGCAGCTCATGATGATCAGCATCCAGGGCACCAAGAGCCCCCTGCCGGAGGAGCAGCTGTTCCTCAAGACCCTGGGGCCGGGCGCGGCGCTGGTGCGCCGGGCGAACAAGCCGGGAACGGTGGTTGCGCTGACCACGCAGATCCGCATGCTGTCCGGCGCCGGAAGCGTGCCCCCGTGGATCGGCACGGACCTGCACGAGCTGGCCGCCGGGGATCCCGGCGGGGGGGCGTCGCCCTTTCCGGCGCTGCCGTCGCTGCTGACGCTGGCGGCGGCGAACGACGACGACACGACGCGCCAAATCGGCGTCCTGCTGGCAACGCATCTCCAGGCGCTCGGGTTTGACCTGTGGATGGGGCCGCCCCTGAGCCTCGCACCGGGCCCCGGCCTCGGCGGCGGGTCGGTCAACTGCCTCGGCGGCGACCCCGCCTTCGTGGCCCGCGCCGCGGGGATCCTGATGGACTGCCACCGCGCCCGCGGCGTCGTCTGCCTGCCCATGGGCTTTCCCGGCGGCGCGCTGAACCGCGAGGACCGCGGCGCGGCGGTGCTGACAACCGCCCCCGCCCAAATGGACGAACAGGACCTGCTCCCCTTCCGCAAGGCCGCCGAGGCGGACGCGCCGATGATCCATGTGGGCAACACCTACGCGCCCCTGATCGACACGGCGGGGCGCCCGGCGTCGCTGTCGCCCGCCATAATCACGGGGCTCCTGCGCGGGCAGCTGGGCTACAAGGGCGTGGTGGTGGCGGGGCCGATGGACGCCCCGGAGATCAGCTCCGGCAAGGACCCGGCGGAGGCGGCGCTGGACGCCCTGCGGGCCGGGGCCGACATGCTGCTGTGGCAGGGGCCCTGCGGCCAGCCCGGCCGGACGGTGGAGCGGATCGTCCAGGCGGTGACGCAGGGGGAGCTGCCCGCGGAGGTGGTGGACGCCGCCGTGCTGCGCGTGCTCCGGGCGAAACAGTCCCGGCCAGTCCCGGCGGAGAAGGCGGAGAACGCCGAAAACCTGTTCCGCAAGAACGACCTCGGCCGGGCGGTGGAGCAGGCGGAGCGCCGCGCCATCACCCTGCTCCATCAGACGGCCCCCGTGCTGCCGCTTGACAGGGACCTTTCGACCCCCGTCGGCGTCACCGGCACCGTCGGCACGGAGGAGCTGTGGGAGGCCCTCCGGAAGCCGCTCAAGCATGTGTCCATGCAGCCCATCACCACGGCGCGCCACATCGGCGACATCCAGCGATTCGAGATCGAGCGCCTGACCAAGGGCATGGGCGGATTCAGGACCATCATCTGCGTGCTGTCCGACCGCGAGCGCGTGGAGACGCAGATCGAGCTGGTCCGCGCGCTGAAGACCAAGGCGCAGTCGCTGGTGGTCGTGTACCTCGGCTGGCCGGGCAACGCCCACCGCCTCGGCGACGCCGACGCCATCCTCCTCGCCTACGGCACCGGCGACCGGCCCGGCCACGCCATGAACGCCGTCGCCGACGTGCTCCTGGGCAAGGGCCCCGTCGGTTTCGCCGACCTGCCCGAAACCATCGCGCTCAAGGCCGGCGAGGCGCGCACCTTCAGCGTCGCCGACGTTGCCCAGGTCCCCTCGGGCCGCCTGCCCGTCGCGCTGTCGGAAAAACTGCCCGCAGGGCACGCCGCCCGCTTCGCACCCGCCAACGCCGTGAAAAAGGCCGAATGGACCTTCGGCGACAAGCGCGTCGCCAAACCCGCAGCCCCCTTCACCTTCGAAGCCCCCGGCACCTACCCCGTCACCGTCACACTGACGGACCAGCAGGGCGAAAGCCGGACCAGGACCTTCCAGGCCGTGGTGGAGTAGGCGGGGGAGGGGCCAAGCCCTTTGTTTTTGTCCATTTCGTCCATGCTGTCCATGTTGTCCACAGCGCGAACTCCATGGACTGTATGGACGGCATGGACTCTATGGACAGCGAGAACCCCGCCCCCGCTTTTCGTTGACGGTTCTGCCCGTTTTCCCTACAATGGGAGGTACACGGATTCAGGAGCCGTTCACTATGCGCCCTGCCATGACTTTTCGCTGCGTGATCGTTGTGTGCCTCTGCGCCTGCGCCGCCGGAACGGCGGAACCGGCCAAGGTCTACGCCGACCGGCCCAACCGCATCTCATTCGAGCCGCAGACGGCGCAGTTTGTCCGCTTTGTCATCCACCAGAGCAGCGTCGGCGCGGCGTGCCTGGACGAGCTGGAGGTCTACGGCCCGGACAAGAAGGTCAATCTCGCGGCGCAGCCGGGGGCGGAAGCGTCGGCGTCGGCGTGCCTTTCGGGGTATCCGCAGCACGCGGTTGAACACCTGAACGACGGGGCCTACGGCAACGACAAGAGCTGGATCGGCGGCGACGGGCCGGGGCAGTGGGCGCAGATCCGGCTGGCGGCGCCCGCCGAAGTGGCGCGGGTGGTCTTCTCGCGGGACCGCCTGCGGGATTTCGCCGACCGCGTGCCGACGGCCTTCGAGGTGCTGCTGTCGCCGGACGGCGAGACGTGGACCACGGCGGCGTCGGTGACGGCGGAGGCCGGGCCGGTGCGGCTGCGGTCGCAGGGCGGCGCGCCGGGCATCCCCTCCCCTCCCCCGCCGCCGAAGGCCGCGCATCCCGCCTCCACCGACGACACGGCGCTGGACCCTCCGCACTACGCCTTTCTGGCGGAGGAGCACGCCTGGCTGAAGACGTACGGCCGCGCGGACCTCGACCCGCGCCTCGTGCCGTACAACGGCCGGGTGAAGGACTACCCCCGCCACCGGGGGGACGACGCGGTGCCCCTGCCGGAGCTGGCGGCGGCCCCGCCGCTGGACGCGCCGCCGGACGGCGCGGCATGGCGCGGGGCGTCGCGGGCCGTGGCCCGTGTGGCGCACCCCTATGACTTCGACCGGGGGCCGCTGGTGGAGCATGCGCTGCGGGCGGGATGCCACGGCGGCACGCTGTGCCTCGCCCTGCGGGTGGACCGTCTCCTGAGCGCCCATGTGGCGGTGCTGTCCACGCCGGACAACGGCGCCTGCGGCGTGGTCGCCGTGAAGGGGAACCGGCTGGTCTTCCGCGACTTTTCGGAGGGGGATCCGCCAAAGGAGCAGCCCGTGGAGGGGCGGTTCAACAGGGACCTGACGGAGTTCTCCCTGCGCCTGCCGCTGGCGTGGTTCCCCGAATGCCGCGAGAAAGGGCTGCGCGTGGGCCTCGGCATGGGGGGGCGCCACACCCCCGCCGACGGGCGGCCCGTGCTGCTGGCCTTTGCGCCCTTCGCCCTCGCGGAGGAGTCCCCCGGCGGCGGCGGGTTCCGGGTGCGGCTGACGGCCGCGCCGGGCGGGGAAATGGTGACGCTGCGGGCTGACGACGGGGAAGGAGAGAAGACACTTGCCCTGCGCCCCGGCGCGTCCGAGGTGCTGGAGGTGGCCGCCGCCGACGGCCCCATCGGCCCCGAGGCAACCCTCACCGTGCGCGATGCGGAGGACCGGGAGCACGTCCTGCGCCTGTTCCGCTACGACCCGCTGGCACGCACGCTGGCGCTGTTCGGCGACATGCTGGACCGCTTCGAGGCGCGGGGGCTGGATGTGAAGGCGGAGCGCGCGCAGTGGGACGCGTTCGCCAGACGCCGCGCGAAACTCACGGCGAAGGGGCGGCCCGACGCCGCCGCGCTGCGCGCCGCCTTCTTCGAGGCGCGCACCGCCAAGCGCGCCCTGCTGCTGCGCGACCCCGAAATCACCGGCATCGGCCGCCTGCTCTTCGTCAAGCGCAACGCCTTCGAGCCGTCGCACAACTACAGCGACTACTTCGACTCGGCCTACCGGCCCGGCGGCGGCGTCTGCCTGCTCGACATCCCCCGCGACGGCGGCCGCTGGGCGCCGGACCAGGCGCGGGTGACGGAGCTGTTCGCGTCGGGCGGCGGCATCGCGCGGAACCCCATGGCGGACTTCGACGCGTCGCGCGTCTACTTCTCCTACCGCCCGGAGGAGAAGGGGTACTACCACGTCATGTCCATGGCCCCCGACGGCTCGGATCTGAAACAGCTCACGGACGGCCCCTTCCACGACCTGTGGCCCTGCCCCCTGCCCGACGGCGACCTGGCCGTCATCAGCACGCGCTGCACGGCGCGGTTCATCTGCTGGCGTCCCCAGGCCTCCGTGCTCTTCCGCATGAAGCCCGACGGATCCGAGTTCACGCCCCTGTCCTTCGCCAACCTCACGGAGTGGGCGACGTCGGTCATGGACGACGGGCGGATCATCTGGACGCGGTCGGAGTACCAGGACAAGGGCGCGGACTTCGGCCACACCCTGTGGGCCGTGCGCCCCGACGGCACCTGCCCGGAGCTGGTCTTCGGCAACACCATCATCCAGCCGAACGGCTACGCGAACGGGCGGCAGGTCCCCGGCACCAAGGAGTTCTCCTGCACCCTCATCTCGCATTTCGGCGACCTGAACGGCCCCATCGCCCTCGTGGACACGGGGCGGGGGCGCTTCACCCGCGACGCCATCACCAGCCTCACGCCCGAGGTGCCCTGGCCCGGCATGTGGCCCGACAACGAGTGCTTCCGAGAGGCGCACCCCGTGGCGCGCGACTACTTCCTCTGCGCCCACGCCCCCCGGAAAACCTTCGGGCTCTACCTGCTCGACCGGTACGGCAACCGCGAGGCGCTGCATTTCGACCCCGCGATTTCCAGCATGTGCCCGACGCCGTTCGCGGCGCGGCCCAAACCGCCCGTCCTCGACGGCGGCAAGCCCGTCGAGGACGCCGCCCCGGAGACCGGCGAGTTCATCATGCAGGACGTGTACGCGGGCCTCGGCGCCGCCGTGCCGCGCGGCGCGGTGAAGTACCTGCGCGTGGCCGAGGAGGTGCGCGCCACGCTCGACCAGATGCCCGACGGCACCTACCGCGCCGACCACCCGGAGTTCCAGGACTGGTACGCCACACCGGTGCACAAAGTGTCCGGCCCCCACGGCTGGCCGACCTATGTGGCCAAGGCGTCCCACGGCATCGTGCCCGTGGAGCCCGACGGCTCCGCCCGCTTCACCGCCCCGGCGGGGAAGGTGCTCTACTTCTCCGCGCTAGACGAAAACTACAACGAGCTGCAGCGCATGCGCAGCGTGGTGCAGCTCCAGCCCGGCGAGACGCGCGGCTGCGTGGGCTGCCACGAAAGCCGCCAGCAGGCCCCGGTCCAGCACCGGCGGCTCCTGGCCCAGGCACCCCGGGCTCTGACCGTCGCCGACTGGGAAGGAAAACCCTTCTCCTACGAGGAGGTGGTCCAGCCCGTGCTCGACAGGCACTGCGTGTCCTGCCACAACCCGGAGCACCCAAAGGGCCTCGACTACACCGGGGTCCTCGACGCCGACAAGATCCCGGCGTCCTACCGCACGCTCATCGAGAAGGGGCTGGTCCACTACGCCGACATGGGCTGGAACTCCGGCGGCTGCGAGAAAATGGAGCCCCTCACCCTCGGCACGCTCAAGAGCCGCCTGTGGGAGAAGCTCAACGCGGGCCACCAGAAGATCCAGCTCACCCCCGACGAGACCCTGCGCATCAAGACCTGGATAGACCTCAACTGCCCACTCTGGCCCGACTACAAGAACCGCCTCGAACGTCCCGGCGAGACCGAGCGCCTGGCAAGAAGCGGGGACGGCGGGCGGTAGTGCCCTTGTCCATGGCGTCCATGGAGTCCATACCGTCCATGCGCTGACCCGCACGGACCCTCATGGACGATATGGACGCCATGGACGATATGGACCGGCATCCCCGCCTTGCCGGGGCGGGGCAGTTTCGTGGTACCCTGCGGGTTCGTGCCTAACCCCAAAGGAGACTTCGCCATGACCCGTGAGGCCCCCGCTGTGAAGACCGTCCGCGTCGGCCTGTTTGGCATTGGACTGGACACGTACTGGCCCCAGTTCCCGGGGCTGCATGACCGGCTCTGCGGCTATCTGGAACGCATCCACGGCCGGCTGGCGGCGGCGGGCGCGGAGGTGGTGGACGCCGGGCTGGTGGACAGCGTGCCGAAGGCGCGGGAGGCGGCGTCGCTGTTCCGCCGGGAGGAGGCGGACATCCTCTTCCTCTACATCTCAACCTACGCCCTGAGCTCGACGGTGCTGCCGGTGGTGCAGCGGGCGGGGGTGCCGGTGGTGGTGCTGAACCTCCAGCCCTCGGCGGCGCTGGACTACGCGGCGTTCAACGCCCTGGGCGACCGGGGCCTCATGACGGGCGAGTGGCTGGCAAACTGCCAGGCCTGCTCGGCGCCCGAGATCGCCTGCGTCTTCAACCGCGCGGGGATTGACTACCACCTGGTCACGGGCACGCTGGACGACCCGGAGGCGTGGCGCGAGATCGGCGCGTGGCTGGACGCGGCGCGGGCGGCCAACGGCATGCGGGAGAACCGGGTGGGCGTGCTCGGCCACTACTACTGCGGCATGCTGGACGTGTACAGCGACATGACGCAGCAGGCGGCGGTGTTCGGGTGCCACTTCGAGCTGCTGGAGATGTGCCGGCTGCGGGAGCTGCGCGACGCGGTGACGGACGCGGAGGTGGCGGCCAAGCTGGCGCAGTTCCGCGGCGAGTTCGAGGTGGCGCCGGAGTGCTCCGCCGCGGAGCTGGCGCGCGCGGCGAAGACCTCGTGCGCCCTGGACGCGCTGGCGGCGCGCCACGGCCTCGGCGCGATGGCCTACTACTACGAGGGCGCGCCGGGCAACGAGTACGAGAACATCGTGACGTCGGTCATCGCGGGGAACTCGCTGCTCACGGCGCACGGGGTGCCCGTGGCGGGCGAGTGCGAGGTGAAGAACGTCCAGGCGATGAAGATTCTGGACCTCCTCGGCGCGGGGGGCTCGTTCTCGGAGTTCTACCTCATGGACTTCGCGGACGACGTGGTGCTGCTGGGCCACGACGGACCCGGCCACATGGCCATCGCCGACGGCCCGGTGAAGCTGGTGCCCCTGCCCATCTACCACGGCAAGCCGGGGCAGGGCCTCTCCATCGAGATGAAGGTGAAGAACGGCCCCGTGACCCTGCTCAGCGTGGTGCAGGACGGCGCGGGCCGCCTGAAGCTCCTCGTCGCCGAGGGCGAGTCCGTGCCCGGGCCGATCCTCCACATCGGCAACACCAACAGCCGCTACCGTTTCCCCATCGGCGCGAAAAACTTCGTGAACGCGTGGTCCGCCGCCGGGCCCGCCCACCACTGCGCCATCGGGATCGGCCACGTGGCGGACACGCTGGAAAAGCTCGCCTCCCTGTGGAAGATCGAGTGCGTGCGGGTCTGCTAGGCGCGCCGATGCGGCAGAGGTTTTTCGTGGGCGCGTCTCCGCGGCCGGGCGACGTTTCGGATTCTGGGGCGTTGGCGGGCATGAGATTGCTTCGCTTCGCTCGCAATGACGTGTGTTTTCGCGGTCATTGCGAGCGAAGCGAAGCAATCTCGTGCCCGCGAGGACTCGCCCCCCCTTCCAGGGGGACCGAGAGGGTTTACACTGCGGAAAGGTGATTGCCATGCGCATACTGTTGCTTGCCGTCCTGGCCCTGTCCCCGTTCACCGCTGCCGCCGAATCGTGGCAGATTGTCCTCGGTGCGGAACACCGGGCCGACGAGGCGGTCCGGGTGGCCGTGGAGGACCTGACGGTCTACGGCAAGAACTTCGGCATCGTCTTCGAGGCCGTGTCCGACGAGGCCTTCGGCGAGGGCAACCTGCTGGTGGTGGGAACCGCCGCGCGCAACCGCCTCGCGGCGGACCTCGAAGCCCCGCAGCCCCCGGAGAACCCCGATGGCTTCGCCATCCGCACCGTGACGGCGGACGGGCGGCGGGTCATGACGGTGGCGGGCGGGTCGGTCCTCGGCGACGTGTACGGGCTCTACTGGGTGTGGGACCGCATGCGCGTGGCGCGGGCGGTGCCGGACATCACGGCCACGCGCGCGCCCGCGGTGCCCGTGCGGCTGGGCGGCGCGTGGGGGCGCGGCGGCGGGGCGGGGTCCTCGCCGGAGCGGATGCGCCTCGCCCTGCGGTACAGCTACAACTGGGTTCCCGGAACACCGATCCTCGACCTGGTGCCGTGGGACTCGGAGCCCGAGGCGTCGGTGAACGCGAAGAACCGCGAAGCCGCCCGGGAGCTCATCGCGTATGCGCACTCGCTGCACATGAAGTACTTCAGCTTCGCCAACGAGTTCACGTTCCATCCCTCGCTGCTGGAGGCGGCCGGCGCGGCGCTCTCGCCCTGCGACCCGAAGTTCTGGGACGCGCTCCAGGAGAAGTTCCGCATGCTCCTCACGGCGATGCCGGAGCTGGACGGGGTCGAGCTGTGCAACGACGACATTTCGGGGTTCTGGGACGCGTACCAGCCCTTCGACGTGACGCGGGACGCCCCGGAGTGCGACTGGTCGTACACGAAGCGGTTCAACACCTTCGTGCGGAAGGTGCACGAGGTGGTGGCCGGGGAGTTCGGCAAGACCTACTTCCACTTCACCTGGGGCCTGCGCGAGCATGAGATCCACTGCCAGCCGGAGGTGTACAAGGCGGTCTTCAACGCCGACATGCCCGTGGACCACTTCTACGCCATGCCGAAGATCACCCGGGGCGACCGGTGGTGGCACCAGCCGTACAACGCCACGTTCAACCTGACGCCGCACGAGACCGTCGTGCTCTTCGAGACGATGAACTACCACGAGGGCGGGGCGACGCGCATGTTCCCCACCTTCTCCGGCGAGTACTTCCAGCGCGGCCTCCAGACCTTTCTCGCGCCGGAGAACAGCAATGTCCGCGGCATGGCCGCCCTCGCGGGCGCGGGCACCGACGACTGGGGCACCACGGGCGCGCACAGCTACATCCTCTACCGGCTCATGTGGGATCCCAACGATTCCATGGACGACATCGCGCGGGACTTCTGCGCCATCCACTTCGGCGCGGCGGCGGCGGAGGACATGGCTCGGATTCTCCTGCTCACCCCGACGGCCCACCAGTACGGCCTCCACATCGAGCCCATCTCCTACGGCCAGTTCAACTCGTTCCTGCACATGCGCGTGGGCACGTTTCCCGCCGACGGCTACCCCGCCATTGACGGCGGCAAGGAGCATCTCGCCTTCCTGCGGCGGGTCTACCTGCGCTGCGTGCCGTGGCGCGGGCCGACCCTGCGCGCCCTGGCGCAGGGGCTGGAGACGGCGGACGACATGACCGCGCGGTATGCGGACGCGCGCGGCAAAATCGCCGACCCCGCGCTGGCGGAGGAGTTGGGCATCCGCCTCGCCATGACGCGCAACCTGATCCGCACGAACATCGGCTATGTGAAGGTCATGTTCGCCTATTTCGACCAGATGGACGCCCCGTCGCCGGAACACCACGCCACGCTGGCGGAGGCGCTGGAATGCCTCACCACGGCGAAGGCCGACTTCCAGGCCACCCCCGGGTTCAAATTCGACCTGTTCGGCGTGAACGCCCTGCAGCGAAACGCCGAGGACGCGCTGAAGGACACGGAGGCGGCGCGGGAGCGCCTCGCGCGCGTCCCCAACCGGCGGGAGATCGAGGCGCTCATCGCGGACCAGCAGCGCCGCTACCGGGAGGTGCTGGAGGCGCAGAAGGACAAGGCGAGACTGTTCGCCCGCTTCGAGGTTCTGGTGGACGGGCAGGACATGCTGGTCCTGAAGGGGGACGGCTACCAGGTCGTCAACATCCGCTGGGACGGCGCGCATGTGCAGGTGGGCGACATCCACTTTCCCCTGCCCGAAAGCCCCGGCACCCTCGTGCCCAGGGACATTGAGTCGCGGCCCATGCACCCCTTCGTGCTGGAGCAGCCCTCGCCGGAAAACGGCCATCAGGCCAAGGTCTATCTCGACGACCAGCCCGGCGCGAACGGCTGGATGCGCTTCGAGCTCTACTGGATCCCCGAGACGCCCGAGGCCCTGGGGCTGGTCGTCCCCTGGGCCGGGGAAAAGTAGGCACCGGTCGGACAGGTCGGACGGGTCGGACCAGTCTGACAGGCCTGTGTTTTCTCTACTCTGTCGCGTGAAACCGGTACATGAACCGGCCCGGGGGCGCGGCGTCGCCGTGGAGGGTGAATTCCAGAATGTCGCCGTCGGCCTGTGTGTTGTCGGCCCACTTGAAGCCGAAGTCGAGACGGTCGCCGGGTTTGAGCCCCAGCGCCTCCCTCGGCACCGCGAGGGTCAGGCGGGCGCCGTCAACGGTCCACCGCGCCGTGCCGGCGGGTGTCCAGCTCCAGCCGCCCGCGCAGCGTTCCACCGTCGCCTCCGCGCCGTCCCGCGCGCGGTTGACCAGCAGGTCAAAGCCCTCCCAGCCCGTGTCGGCGCGGCGGTCCAGGTTGAGGAACAGCCGCATCCACACGCCGTCGGCGGGCGGGGTGAGGGCTTCGCGGGTCCGCGCCAGGAACCACACAAAGCGGTCGTCGCGCGCCACGCGGCACTCCACGATGTTGTTGCGCAGGGTGGCGTTCACATACCGCCCGGCGCTTCCCCAGCCGGGATGGTCGCGCGGCGGCAGGCCCGCATGGTTGCGGTAGACGGGCGTCACGGCGTCCCATTGCGCCGCGCCGTCGTCCGGGGCAATGGACACGCGCGGCCCGGCGGCGGGCTGGGGGCGCGCCCCCTTGTACCGCCGGACGCGGTCCACGAGCTGGTGGTAGTAGGCGTCCGTGTGTCCGCCGCGCATGGGCTCGATGTCGCGGCTGTTCTCGTGGTTGAACTGGTCCACGAACATGACGGGCTCGCGCACGCCCGCGAACTCGTCAAAGCGCATGGCGATCCACTCGTTCCATCCGGTGACGAAGACAAACTTCGGGTCCTCCGCCAGCGCGCGCGACCACTGCTCCGCGAAGTTGAACCCGTGCCACGCCGCGTCAGGGCGCGTGTCCCAGGCGCCGCCGTGGAAACTGCGGCCCAGCGCGCCCTTCTCCGACAGCGCGCCGAGGCGCCCGTTCACGGCGTTCTGCGCGACGCCGACGGTCATCTGCTCCTTCCCGCCCGCGCGGTTGGGAAACACATGCTGCGGGTGGACCTCCAGCCAGCCCCACTGGTCCGGGCCGCTGGGTCCGGTGAAATAGGACGGCTCCGGTTTGCGGAAGGTGAAGAAGTCCTTCACGGAGTCGTCCACCTTCGCCGGGTCGGCCAGAATCAGCGGCTTGCCGTCCCACAGGAACCAGAGGTCGCGGTGAAGGCCCGGCCCGTAGAGGTCGGCGTGGAGAGTGTCCACCACCTTCCGGGGATCCCAGAATGGCGTGAGAAACGCGATCTGCGGCGTGCGCTCCCCGGCGGCGCGCAGGTCGGCGTAGACCGCGCACAGCGCCAGATAGTTCTTCTGGTAGGTCTCCTGGTTGGTCACGTCAAAAATGACGACGTCCACCTGCGCGTCCGCGAGCATCTGCGCGTGCTTTCCGATGACCCAGGGATCGTCGGAGAGGTAGTAGCCGAAGAGCGGCTCGCCCCAGTGGTGGAAGGCGTGCATGGGCCCCCAGGCGGGGTGGCTGGCGTCCGCCATCGCCTCCGGATGCGCCGCGAGGATCCTGCTGATGTCGTGCGGCCCCGACTGCCCGTGCGCGCCCTGCCACAGGAAGTAGAACATGCCCACAAACCGCTCCGCGCGCGGCGCGGGGGCCTCCGGCGCGGTCACCGCCGCCCGCCCCAGCACGTCCACCGCCTCCCATGTGTCGGCCATGAGGTCAGCGGCCTCGGCAGGAGTCTCCACCCCCACAGTGGGACACAGCAAAGCGGCAAGAACAACGCACCGAAAAACGCGGGAGAGAACGATCATGTGTCAGGCCCTTTCAAGAGCGGCCATTCTCGCATAGCCGCCCCGGACAGGGGAAGAAAAGGACCCACCGATGAGCACACAGCGCATGCCTGAGGAATCAGACCGATCGGTCTGATCCGTCAAATCGGTCCGATCAAGCTGAGAAGCACCCTCCAGACTCAACCCCCGTTCATCGGTGGTTCACTTCTTCCTCATGATCCTGGCGTCGAAGATGCCGCCCGCGAAGTTCCCGGGGTGGGCCTGGAACCGCACCGTGATCTTCTTCTTCCCCTTGAGCAGCTTTTCAGGCAGGGGGTAGGCCGTGTCGAAGAATTCGCCGGGCTTGTCGTTGTCCAGGGTCTGGGTGGCGAGTTTCTGTCCGTCCACGAGGACGTCGAAGGTGCGCGCGCCCGTCTCGCTTCCCCAGTAGGTGACCACGAGGTCCTGGGACGCGTCCGGTGCCGTCTGGAGGTCGAAGGCGAACCAGCCGCCGTCGGTGGCGTGCCGCCACTTTCTGCCCTGCCAGTCCCCGGCGCCGGTGTTGTCCCCCTCCAGGTTGTGGTCGCGCTCAGGCTGCATCTCGCCGATCCGGACCCTGTCCACGGTGCGCTCCTCGATGTCGTGCAGGCGCGCCTCCTCCGCCCGCCTCCGGGTTTCCTCGGCGCGCCATTCGTCCTCCGTGTACAGGTCGAGGTACACCGTGTGCCGTCGCCCGTGGAAGCTGTGAAACGGTGTGAGCGTCAGGTCTTCGGGCCGTCCGGCGCCTTCGGTGCGGAAGGTCAGCGTCTCCCCGGCCACGGGCTTCAGCCAGTCGGAGACGGGGCGGCCGTCTGTGACCAGCACGGGCAGTTCGCGGTTCTCCGCCTCCGTGCCCAAATCCGCCGCCAGCACCACGGGGCCGTGGAACACCGCGACCCGGTTCGGGTTGTCCGGCATGGACTCCGTGCGCAGGGCCAGCGGCAGTTCGAAGGTCACCACATCGCCGTCCTCCCACTCCCGGCGCAGGTCCGCGTAGCCCCCCGGGCCGGGGGACACCAGCGTTTCCGTCCCGTTCACGGCGAAGGCCAGCGGCCCGGGCGCCCAGTGGGGGTGCCGGATGCGGAGGGATGTTGTCACGGGGGCCGCCGCGCCGATGGTGATGCGGACCGCGCCGGACTTCGGCAGCTCCGTGTCAAGGCGGAGGCGGACCCCTTTCTCCGCCCAGTCCAACTCGGAGGCGATGAACTGGTTCACATACACCCCCTCCGCGTCGCGGGCGTAGAGATGGACGCCGTGCCGGGCGTGGTTTTCCATGCCCGTGCCGGAGCAGCAGGTGAAGCTGTCAAAGGGCGTCATGAAAGTCTTCTGTCCGCCCGGTTTCAGGGTGAGGTAATAGAGGACCATGCCGTCGTCGGGGTTTTGCGAGGCGAGGAGGTGGTTCCACAGGGCGCGCTCCGCGTAGTCCGCCAGCTCCGCGCGCGCGCCGCGCCGGAACAGCAGGCCCGTGAGCTTGACCATGTTGTAGGTGTTGCAGGTCTCGCAGGTGTTTGCGCCAAGACGGTCGTTGAGTTTTCCCGGCTCGCCGAAATGCTCGTCATTGCTGTTTCCGCCGACGGCGTAGGTGTGGTCATGCGTGACGGTGTTCCAGAAGAAGGGCGGGATGGCCCCGAAGGGCGCCTCCCCCGTGAGTTCGTGGATGCGCTCGCAGCCGATGACCTTGGGGAACTGCGTGTTCGCGTGTTTCCCCTGCAACTCGTCGCGGCCTTCGGCCAGCGGGTCGAGCACGGCGCGGTGGTAGAACTTCTTCGCCAGGTCGAGGTACTTCGCCTCGCCCGTGTCGGCGGCCAGGTCGGCCAGCACCTCGTTTATGCCGCCATGCTCGCAGGCGAGCATGGTCTGCCACTGCTCCTCCGACAGGTTCTTGGTGGTTTCGATGGAGAAGTCCGCCAGTCCGCGCGCGACGGCCAGCGCCTTTTCGTTGCCGCAGAGCCGGTAGGTGTCGCGCAGGCCCGCGAAGAGCTTGTGCAGGGTGTACCAGGGCACCCAGGAGCCGTTGAGGTCGAAGCCCTGCGAGGCAATCTCGCCGCGGGCGACCTTTTCAAACACCTCCTTGCCGCCCGGAATCGCCGCGACGTACCCGTTGCCGTTCGCCTGCTGGCACGCGGCCAGCCCGTCCACCATGTATGCGGCGCGCTCGCAGAACCGCGCGTCCCCCGCAGCCTTTGCCATAAAGGCGCACGCGGACAGGTAATGCCCCGCGCTGTGCCCGGCCACGCCCTGCCGCTCCCATCCGCCGTAGGCCTCCGCCTTTTCCGGAAGCCCCGCCTCTTTCCGGAACCCCGCCAGCAGCCGGTCCGGCTCCAGCGACAGGAGATACGCCGCGCCCAGATCCTGCGCATGGCGGAACGGCCCGTCGAGCAGCCGCACCTCGCCCGGGCCGAAGGGCTGCACCGGCAGTTTCGGCGGGGCGGCGAAAACCTCCTGCGACAGCAGGAGCAGGAGCCCCGCCGTGACCGCGCCCAGGGCCTGCAGATTCCGTTCCACACGAAAGATGTTCATGGAGACGCCCTCTATCCGGTTGGTTTCGTGCCGGGGGCCGGACAAGGCGGCCCGCCGCCGTCACCCCGTCATTGTAGAGGATGCGCCGGCCCGGAACCCACTCCGCCGGGAAGAGGGGAGAAGGCGTGCAGGGATGGAAACGCAATGAGGGTTGCTATTAACTCCACTGCAAAAGAATAACCCCGCCGGAGGCCTTACGGCTGGTCCAGCGGGGAACAGATGTTGACGGCATTGTAGGATGTGTTTGCCGTCCAGTTAAGATTTCTCGCACTTTCCAATCGCCGGATGAGAAATGCCCGTTGACACACATGAATGACATCGGGGCTTGTGGATCCACGCTGAATGCGTCAGCGGAACGCATTCCCGCTCACCCAGTAGATGGGACGAACCTGAGCCGTTCCGGCAAGAAACTGCCCCGTTCGCCGGAGCGTTGGCGTGAACGAGATTGCTTCGCTGCGCTCGCAATGACGTGTGTTTTCGCGTCATTGCGAGCGTAGCGAAGCAATCTCGTTCACGGGGCGACCCCGGCTCCTGCAGTGTCCAATCCGGCGATCAAGGGCACTTTGGACAGAACCCCGCCCTCACGGCTGCGCCTTGGGGGCCACCGTGATCTTTCCGAGTTTGTAGCGCCGGTGGCCGTCCGTGTCCGCGAGGGGCAGGGCGATCACCGGGGTGCCGTCGCGCCGGCCGACGGACACGAAGACGTCATACTCCCCGGCGGGCAGGTTGAGGGCGAAGCCGTGGCTGGAGGATGCGGCGCGTTCGGGGGCGGCGCCGGGCGCGGCGACCTCCAGGGTCCGCGCGTCGAAGGACTCGTCCACGAAGACGGCGGCGATGCCGCCCTGGGCGTCCTTGAGAATGTAGGCGGGGAAGCCGCCGGGATAGCACGGGGCGACGCCCGCGTTGGCCCACGTGGACGTGAAGGACACGCGCTCGTCCAGGCGGACGCTTTGCGGCCAGCGGGCCTCGCGGAGCTGGAGGCGGTAGCCCAGCCGCAGGTTGGTCTGGTCAATCAGCTTCCGCTCGCCCTCGAGAAACTCGCGGGGGAACCAGTGGATGCTCATGTAGCTGGTGTGGTACTCCTCGACGGCGCGCAGGAAGACCTCGGGCAGCCAGGCGCCCCGTTCCTGGCTGGATTTCCAGTGCTCGTGCTCGAGGATGACCGGCAGGCGCGGCCAGAAGTCCGCCGCCATGTCCGCGTGGTAGTACGAGCGCGGCGGCGGCTGCACCAGGATGCTGTTGTCGCGCAGGGTCATGCCCTTCTCCCGCGCGTGGGCGATGGTCTCGTCGCCCTGGAAACTGTAGTCGTCGTTGGCGGCGAGCAGTGTCTTCGTGAAGTGCCGCGCGTAGATGTCCATGTGCTTCTTCACCACCTCCGCCGGGTAGGTGATCTGCGACGTGTGGAAGGTGTGGCCCTCGCCCCAGACCCCGAAACTGCCCACATCCACAAAGGCGACGTTCGGGTTGCCGTCGTAGCGGGCCGCCAAGGCGGCGACGAAACGCTCCACCTTCTCCAGGAAGACCGGGTCGTTGTAGTCCGGCTCCCAGAGGTTCCCGTCCGGGTCAATCCCCTTCCCGCCGGTGCAGAAGTGGCCCTTCGCGCCCGCGTCCTTCACCCATTCCGGCGTGGCGTAGCGCAGCCAGGACTCGGCGGAGGAGAAGCACAGGACGATCTGGAGCCCCTTGTCAATCCAGCGCTGGGCCGGGCCGTCCACGATGGACCAGTCGAAGACGCCCTCCTGCGGCTCGATGTAGGCCCAGGGCAGGCGGAAGTAGACGCTCGACAGGCCGGGAAAGTCGTCCACCGTGTCCGTGGACGCCAGCTTGCTCCCGTAGTTCGTCGGGACGTTGGAGTAGTAATACAGGGTCCATCCCATCATGGGGTTCACCAGCGCGGCGCCGGTGTCCGGCGGGCGCACGGCCACCTCCTCCGGCGCGGCCAGGACCGGAATAGAAAGAAGCATCGCAAGGGCTGGGGCGAAAAAGCGGTTCATGCGGGCTCTCCATGGTTCTCCCCATGATAAAGAATATCCCGGCCCAAAGAAAGGCTGCGCTGCCGGAAGGGGGGGCGAATGGGAGGCTGGGAAAGGGCGGCGTCTCCGGGGCTGAAAGAAGTGCGCCCGGTGACCCGGGCCTTTCCGGACCGCCGGATTGGCGGCCGCGGGTCAGCCGGCCTGCATGTCGAAAAGGCGGCGGGGCTTGGGCACCTCCACGGCGAAGCGGCGCTCGTCCAGCACGGGCGGATAGAGCACCCGCACGGGGGAGGTCCGGTCTCCGGTCATCCAGGAGAACAGGTCCACAATGCCCTGGGCGGCGGCTTCGCGCACGGGCAGCCAGACATGGGCCGCCGCCTCGGGCAGGACCGCCGCGTTGTTCACGTAGGTCCATGCCACGAGGTCGAAATCCTTCCCGCAGTCCCGGCAGGCCCGGCGCGCGCCCTCGCGCAGGCTGGCGCCGTCCTCCGTGCCGCTGGAGTCAATCAGCCCGGTCACGGTGCGGTCCGCCAGCAGCCGGTGCACCGCCCCGATGATCCGCTGCGCGTCGAAGGAGACGGGAATCACGAGGTCCTGCTCGAAGGCGATGCCGGCCTCCTCGAGCGCCCGCCGGTAGCCCCGCATCCGCTCGATGCCGGGCTGAAACCCCGAAAAGGCCTTGAGCATGGCGATGCGGCGGTGGCCCCGGTCCAGCAGATACCGCGTGCTGCGGTAGGCGCCCTCCTCGTAGTCCACGGCGGCGCAGCTCGCCTCCGGCAGGCTGTCCAGCCGTCCGATCACCACATACGGCGTCCCCGAATCGTGGAGGCGGCGCAGCACCGTGTCCGCCGGGCGCAGGGGCCCCGCGATGATCAGCGCCTTGAAAAGCTGCTGCCACACGCCCCGGGCGTAGTCCTGGGCCTCCCCCGCGCCGCGCGGGTTCAGGTCGAAGGCGACATACTCCCCCCGCGTGCCGAATATCTGGTAGAGGTAGTTGAACAGCCAGAACAGAAACTCCTGGCTCAGCGGAACCTCGCCCACCGGCGCCGGCAGGGTAATGCCCAGGCACGCGTTGTGGTGGCCCCGCAGCGACCGCGCCCCGATGTGCGGCTGGTAGCCCACCTTCTCCATCAGCTCCTCAATCCGCCGGCGCGTCTCCGCGCCCACCCCCGACTGCCGGTTAAGCACCCGGCTCACCGTCTTTGCCGACACGGCCAGCTCGCGCGCTATGTCATGTATGGTCCAGTGACCCGGCTGTTGTGACACCTCTCGCCTCCTTTCGCTGGGCCGATGACGACCCTTGCCACCCTGGCCGCCCTCCCCCCACGGGAAGACGGCCCCTGCGCACACCCGCCCCCGATGCCCCCCCGCGCACAAGGCAGGGTAACCGGTTGCCAATGAAAGTCTAACATCCCCCCCCTGAATCACGCAAGCCGGACCGAATCGCGCAGAGGAGGGGGGCAAAGGGCTGGCGGCGACCTGAACCCGCGGATGGGTGGGATGGAGGTATGAGAAGCAGGGGAAGGATGGGAACATCCGCCCCAGAAGCTCCCCCGCCTCGGCAGTCGTCCCATTCTTCCCATGCCTACCATCCCTCCTGAAAACGCCGTTTCCCGACTTGATTCCCCCCCGCCGAGGCGCTTTCTTGCTGCGCGGCTGCCCAGCGGCCGATGCGGCGACCGTGCTCACGAGAGCAAGGCGGCGTTGGGAAGCGTTTTGAACCGCACCACTATTGAGAAAAGTTCTTGACAAGGCTTCTGTTTTGGGGTACACTTCATAGAGACATCGGTTACTCTGAGGGGCGGTTGGCCGGACGAGTGGACCGGCGAACAGCCTGCAAGGAAGCAAATGGAAAGGATTCCTACCATGAAGAGACGCGGTTTCACCCTCATCGAGCTGCTGGTGGTTATCGCCATCATCGGCATCCTGGCGGCCATCCTGCTGCCGGCCCTGGCGCGCGCCCGCGAGGCCGCCCGCCGCTCCTCGTGCCAGAACAACCTCAAGCAGTGGGGCCTGGTCTACAAGATGTACAACAACGAGGCCAAGGGCGCCTTCCCCCCGCTGCAGACCATTCGAGACCGGACGTCTTACGGCGGCACCTTGGAAGTGGACAAGGCTGCGGTTGGACCATCGGTTGCGGCGCTGTACCCGGAATACCTGACGGACCCCAACATCATCCTCTGCCCCTCCGACGCCCAGTTAAGTGAGCATCAGGCGGACCTGGTCTTCAGTGCGGACAACTTGGACGGTGCGAGTCCGACGCTCATCGGTCAGCCCCGCTTCGCCTTTGACCCGCAGGTGATTGACTCCAGTTACGCCTACTTCGGATGGGTCATGGACAATCTCAAGTGGCAGTCAAATTCCAGCGACTTCGCGCTGCTCGGTGCGGCATTGGAGCCCGGCCAGACCCTGCCAAACGCCCTTCCCACCCAGATGGCTTCCGTGCTTATGGGGTTCCTCTATCCGACGGTCATGGGGGGTCAGTATCCCCCCACAGTCGCCGACAAGGACATTGAAGCCTCCACGACGGTGCCGTTCTTCGGCCGCGGCAACGGCGGCGGCGACACGATCTACCGCATGCGCGAGGGTATTGAGCGCTTCCTGATTACCGACATCAACAATCCCGGCGGGGCCAGCATGGCGCAGAGCACGCTGTGGGTCATGATGGACATCATGTCCTCCGGCACCTCCGGCTATCTGTTCAACCACATTCCGGGCGGCTGCAACGTCCTGTTCATGGACGGCCACGTCGAGTTCATCCGCTACACGCCCGTGCCCGGCATTGACGACATGAACGGCGCGGCCGCCGAGGCCGCCGTCCAGGGTGCCACACAGCCGGTGATCCCCACCATCGCCGTGCTGATCGGCCTGCTGGGTTCCTGATTCCAGCCCGCAATCCTGCGCCGGCGGGGCGTGACTCCCGCACCGCCGGAAAGTCCCTCAGCGGGGCCCCCTCACGGGGGCCCCGCGTTGTTTTTGTTTTGCGGGCGCGGTGTGGCAGACTGTTGTCCCGGGGCGGGGACGGCCGGGCGGGTGGTCCCCGCATGAGAGGGAGCGTTTCATGTCCTTGTGGCGGTTATTGGTGCGGGCGCCGGCGCTGCTGGCGATGAGCCTCACCCTGATCCTGATCCGGCTGCTGGTGTGGCCGGCGGCGCTGGTTTCGGAGCCCGCGGACCGGCGGCACAGCCGGGCGCTGCTGCAGTTGTGGACCCGGCTGTTCGCGCGGCTGGGAGGCATCCGCGTGGTGTCCACCGGGACGCCGCCGCGCCGCCCCTTCTTCCTGGTGGCGAACCACCTGACCTATCTGGACATGCTGGCGCTGTGCCATGTGACGGGCTGCCTCTTCGTGAGCCGCGAGGACGTGCAGCACTGGCCGGTGATCGGCGCGGTGTCGCGGTCGCTGCGGATCATCTTTGTGGACCGCGCGAGCCGCCGCGACACGGTGCGGGTGAACGCGCTGATATCGCAGGCGATGGCGGCGGGCGAGGGGGTGGTGATCTTCCCCGAGAGCCACACGAGCCGGGGGGTGGACGTGGACCCCTTCAAGACGGCGCTCATTGAGCCCGCCTGCGCGGGGGGCGTGCCGGTGCATTACGCCACGCTGAACTACGAGACCGACCCCGGGTGCCCGCCGCCGGGGGTCGTGGTGCTGTGGTGGCGGCCCGAGTCGTTCTTCTACCACCTCCAGCGGCTGCTGCGCCTGAAGGGGGTGACGATCCGCGTCCACTTCGGCGAGAAACCCCTGTTTGACCCGGACCGCAAGGTGCTGGCCCCCCTGCTGCGCGATGCGGTCCGCGCCCACTACCGCCCGATGGAGGGCGCGCCCGAACCGGAGCCGGAAACGGCCCCGCAACCCCAGGAGGCCTGACCGCCATGAAAATTCCCCGCCGTGCGGCCGCGCTGCTGCTTTGCGCCGCCCTGGCCGCCCTCGCCGCCCCGGCGGCGGACCCGTCCCCCGAGATCACGGAACACTACACCCGCATGATGAATTACCACGGGTACATGGACGGCAGCGTGCCCGGGGGCGCGGTGCTGTTTGTCGGCGACAGCATCACCCAGGGGCTGTGCGTTGCGGCGGTGTGCGAGCGCGGCGTGAACTACGGCATCGGCAGCGACACGACCGTTGGCGTGCTCCAGCGGCTGCCGGCATACCGGTCCATGGACCGGGCGCGGGCGGTGGTGGTGGCCATCGGGGTGAACGACCTGTGGCGGCGTGACAACGCGGCCCTCCTGGAGAACTACCGGAAGATCGCCGACGCCGTCGCGGGGCGCGCGCCCCTGCTCTTCAGCGCCGTGCTGCCGCTGGACGAGCGGATGAAAGAGGACATCCGGGGCGTCAACGCGCGCATCCGCGAGCTGAACGCCGGCCTCGCCGCGCTGTGCGCGGAGCGGGGCGACTGCCGGGTGGTGGACGTGTTTGACACGCTGCTGGACGCGGACGGCAGCCTCGCGCCGGAATATCACACGGGGGACGGCGTGCACCTGAGCGACAAGGGCTACACGGTTTGGATCGCCGCGCTCCGCGGCGCGCTGGAGGCCCTGCCGCCCCGCGCAGCGAAGGGCTGACGCCGGGTTACTAACGCGAAGGCGCAACGTGGAGGCTCCCTGTCTTCCTTTGCGCCTTCGCGCCTTTGCGTCAGATTCTTCCCTTCCCCTCCCCGAATCTGCGCTCATCTGCGCAACCTGCGGACAGAAAAGAAAACGCCCGCATCCCCCCACCGGGGGGCTGCGGGCGCGACATGCCTTTCGGAATTAGAAGATGTACTCGGGCTCGAGGACGGCCTCGTAGTTCACGCTCTTGTCGGAGAAGGGGAAACTGACCGACTCGAACACGCCGGTGCCCGTGCGCATGACGGCGCGCGCGGTGCCGAGCACGGGGGCGACACCCACGAGGTAGCCGAGGGGCTTGCCCTTCTTGAGGTTCTTGTCGAAGGTCATCGGAATCTCGGCCCAGCCGAACATGATGTTCGACAGGCCGCGGCCGAACTTGGTCAGGGACTTCTCCAGCCCCGTCGGCTTCGGCAGGTCCACGTCCGGATCATAGGACTGGGCCTGGACCGGCGCAACCGACGCGAAGACCGCGGCCAGCAGGGCCGCCACGATGACCAGCGTGCTCACTCGTTTCAGATTCACAGCGCACACCCTCCAGAAGGGTTCAAACGCCCCGGGTTTCATCCTGACACGCGTTCAGTGTATCATAGGGCGGTTCGGTTGTCAATAGTTTATAACCGGCCCCCGGGGAACGTGAAAACGCCCCCCCGCCGCGGGCCGCACGGCCCCAACACCCGGGAGGTGCCCATGAAGAACGAAGCCTACCGAAGCGCGCTCCGCACGCTGTGGCGCAGGGCCCCCTGGATCCTCGGCGCCACCGCGCTGGCCGCGCTGGCCGCCGTCGGCAGGGAGCTGCTGTTCCCGCCGCAGTTCGCCGCCGAACAGATGCTCATGGTCAGCGGCCTGGCCGCGGGCGGCGACGCCGTCGCGCTGGTGCCCCAGCCCCTCAGCCCGAAGGCCTACGAGCACATGCTCACGAGCGCGGCGGTGCTGGGCAGAACCATTGAGCGGCTGGAGAAGGACGGCGCCTTCGGGGCGGACGGCCCCCCGGCCATCGAGGACTTCTCCGCCCTGCTTTCCGTGAAGACGGAAATCGTGGACGAGACCAGCCGGCCGGTGAACTACTCCCCCCTGATCCGCGTCTCCGCACGCGGGGAGACGGCGGAACAGGCGGTGGCCATCGTGAACACCTGGGCGGAGACGGCCACCGAGGTGGCCCAGCGCGCCTCGTCCGTGCGCCTGAGCGCGCCCGCCCTGATGCTCACCCGGCACAAGGAGGAGTACGAGAAGGAGGTGGAGGCGGTGTGGAAGCTCCAGGCGGAGGAGCAGGCCCAGTGGAACACCGACGTGCTCCAGCGCACCCTGAGCAACCGGGTGGACCTGCTGAACGAACTGGAGCACAGCCGCAACGAGGGGCGGCGCAAGCTGGAGATCGCGCGGAAACGCCTGGAGGAGATCGCCGGGGACCTCACCGCGCGGCTCGAAACGCAGAGCGGCCAGTATGCGGGGGAGGCGGACACCCTGCGCGCCGAAACGGCCCGGGAGCTGGGCGAGAACAACCTGGACGCCCTCGCCCTGCAGATGGGGCGGGAGCTTGACCTGGTGCACTCGCTGGAAACGCAGCAGCTTGACCTGACGCGCGAAATCAAAGGCATGGAGGAGCGTCTGGCAAAGGTGCGCGGGGCCCTCGAGAAGGAGCCGCTCCTGCTGGAGCTGGGCCGCGCCCCCTCGGAGACGGCCTGGTGGATTTCGGGGGCGGAGAACCCGAAGACCCTGGCCGAGCTCCAGGGCAAGGTGATGGTCTCGCAGGAGATCAACACGGCCCACCAGGAGCTGAAGAAGGAGGAGAACGAGGCGGTGGCCACCCTCGCCCAGAAACAGGCGGAGATGTCGGTCATCGCCGGGCAGCTCGAAGCCGCGAAAACCCGGCACGAGGCGCTCAAGGCGCTCTTCGCCGAGCACAAGATGACACAGGCCCGGCTGTCGAACGATCTGGACATCGCGGAGAAGCTTTACTCGAACCTGCGCACGGACGAAAAGACCTTCCTCATCCAGGAGGAGCGGGAGCGGACGCTGGAGGCCAGGAGTCTGGAGGCCGAACTGGCCGAAACGGAGCGCCAGATCGAGGCGGCGAAGGCGGAAGTCGCCGACCTGCAGCGGAGTCTGGCGGAGCACACGGTGGCGCAGATCCGCCTGAAGACCCTCGAGTCCCAGGCGTCCTCCATCTTCAACGACATCGCCCGCACGGAGCGCCAGACCCTGGCCGCACTGGGCGTGGCCTCGGGCGCTGAGGGGCAGGAGGACCGGCCCGTCGGCCTGAACCGGATGACGTTGGAGACCTACGCGACCGAGGACCGGGGGCTCCTCGGGAAGAAGGGGCGCGTGCTGCTGGTTACCCTGCTGGCGTTCATGCTGTCCGCCGCCTACGCCTACCTGAAACACGACGGCCTGCCCAGGTTCCGCGCCTGGATGGAGGCCTTCGAGGCCGCGGACAAACGGAAAGGAAAATGATGCTGCGCGTCGGACTCATCGGCTACGGGTACTGGGGCCCCAACCTCGCCCGAAACTTCAACATGCACGCCGGGTGTACCCTGGTGCGCGTGGCGGACATGCTGGAAAAACGGCGGAAGCTCGTGGAGAAGTCCTACCCCGCCGTGGACGTGGTGGACGACCCCGCCCGGATCACCCGGGCGGACGACATTGACGTCGTCGTCGTCGCCACGCCGGTCTTCACCCACTTTGACCTGGCCAGGGACGCGCTGCTCCACGGCAAGCATGTCTGGGTGGAGAAGCCCATGACCTCCAACAGCGCCCAGGCCGCCGAGCTGGTGGACCTCGCGGAGTCGCGCGGACTGCTGCTCATGGTGGACCACACCTTCCTGTTCACCGGCACGGTGATGAAGATGAAGGAGCTGGTGGACGCCGGGGAGCTGGGCGACATCTACTACTACGACTCGGTGCGCATCAACCTGGGCATCTTCCAGCACGACATCAACGTGATCTGGGACCTGGCACCCCACGACTTCTCGATCATGGACCACCTGCTCGGGCCGAAGGCCCGCGCCCTCAGCGCCCACGGCTCGGGCCATTTCAACACGGGGCTGGAGGATGTGGCCTACGTCATCGTCCACTACGACAACAACCTCATGGCCCACTTCCATGTGAACTGGCTCTCCCCCGTGAAGGTGCGGCGCACGATCCTGGGCGGATCGAAGAAGATGCTGCTGTGGGACGACCTGAACATGGAGGAGCGGATCAAGGTCTACGACAAGGGGATGGAGGTGGAGACGAAGGAGGGCATGTACCAGATTCTCGCCACCCCGCGCCACGGGGCCATGCACGCCCCGGTGGTCCCCGGCGTCGAGGCCCTCTACGCGGAGATTGACTACATGGCGCGCTGCCTGGAGAGCCGGGAGCGCCCCTTCAACGACGGGCAGGCGGGCCTGCGCATGGTGCGCCTGCTGGAGGCGACGGACGCCTCGCTGCGCGAAAACGGCCGCCTCGTGGAGCTTGCCTGAGGCGCGGACACGCCGGAGAAAAGGAGCCCCTTCATGGACAGTTACAACCGCATCGCGCCCGATGTGACCCTCGGCGAGGGGGTGCGCCTGGCGTGCTTCATCAACGCCTACGGCTGCCGCATCGGCGAGCGCACGAAAATCGGCGCCTTCGTGGAGATCCAGAAGAACGCCGTCATCGGCGCGGACTGCAAAATCTCCAGCCACACCTTCATCTGCGAGGGCGTCTCCATCGGCGACGGCGTCTTCATCGGGCACAACGTCACCTTCACCAACGACAAGTACCCGCGCGCCGTCAACCCGGACGGCTCGATGCAGACCGAGGCGGACTGGAAGGTGGCGCCCGTCCACGTGGGCGACCGCGCCTCCATCGGATCCAGTGTCACCGTCCTGTGCGGCGTCACCATCGGCGAGGGCGCCATGGTCGGCGCGGGCAGCGTGGTCACCAAATCCGTGCCCCCGGGCGAGCTGTGGGCCGGAAGCCCCGCCCGCTTCCTCCGCCGCGCCCCGGACGCCCCCCAGGAGGGCGCGGAACCCCCGACGGCATGACCGCCCCCCCGACACGCCGCGCCCTGATCCTTGTGGAGAACCTGTCGGTCCCCTTTGACCGCCGGGTCTGGCGCGAGGCCCTCACCCTGCGCGACGCCGGGTGGCGGGTGTGCGTGGTCTCGCCGCGCGGCGCGGACCGTGACACGGCCGCCCACGAGGTGATTGACGGCGTGGAGGTGCGGCGCTTCCGCCTCGTTGAGGCGGAGGGCGGCCTGAAGGCCTATGTCCTGGAATACGGCCTGGCACTCGTCTCGATGTTCCTGCTCACCCTGCGCTTCCGCCTGGGCGGCCGCCTCGATGTCATCCAGACATGCAACCCGCCGGACCTGCTCGTCTTCGCCGCGCTCCCCTTCCGCCTGCTGGGCGCGCGGATCGTGTTCGACCACCACGACCTCTCGCCGGAGCTGTACATCTCGAAGGGCGGCCGCGCGGGCAGCGGGCTCCACCGCGCCCTTCTCTTTTTCGAGCGCCTGACCTTCCGTCTCGCGGATGTGGTCATGTCCACCAACGAATCCTACCGCCGCATCGCCCTGGAGCGCGGCGGCAGGGACCCGCGCGACGTGTTCGTCGTCCGCAACGGCCCCGAACTGTCGCGCCTGCGCTGCGCCGCGCCCGACCCCGCCCTCCGGGAAGGGAAACCGCACCTGCTGGTCTACGTGGGGATGATGGGCGGACAGGACGGGCTGGACTACCTGCTGCGCGCCGTGGCGGCGCTGGCGGAGGCGCGCGACGACTTCCGCGCCCTGCTGGTGGGCGACGGCCCCGCGGTGCCGGGGCTGAGGGCGCTGGCGGCGGAACTGGGCGTCGCGGACCGGGTCGCCTTCACCGGGCTCGTCGGCCAGGAGAAGGTGTTCGAGGCCATCGCCACCGCGTCGGTCTGCGTGTGCCCGGACCCGAAGATCGGGCTGAACGACCTCTCGACGCTGGTAAAGGTGCTGGAGTACATGGGCATGGCGAAACCCGTGGTGGCCTTTGACCTCGCCGAGACCCGCGCCTCCGCCGGGGAGGCCGCCCTCTACGCGACGCCGAACAACCCCCGGGAGTTCGCGGACAAGATCGCCGAGCTGCTGGACCATCCGGAAGAGGCCGCGCGGCGCGGCGAGACCGGCCGGGAGCGCATCCTGAACGGCCTGGCCTGGGACCACCAGGCCGAACATCTCCTCGCGGCCTATGGCCGCGCCCTGGAGCGGTGACGTGGGCCCCCGCCCGGATGACGCCCCCCTCCCCTCCCCTCCGCCCGACGACCCCGAATCGCTCTCCCGCGCCGTGAAGGACGCCGCGCGCGCCCTGGGCTTTGACGCCTGCGGCGTCGCCGCCGCAACCGCCGAGGCGGACGACGGTTTTGACGCGTGGATGGACGCCGGCCACGCCGCGGGCATGGACTGGATGCGGCGCACCCGCGACCTGCGCCAGAACGCCGCGCTGAAACTGCCCGGCGTGCGCTCCGTGGTGGTGGTGGCGGCGGGCTACGCCCAGCCGCGCCCCCCCACGCCCCCGGACCACGGAAAGGTGGCGCTCTATGCCTGCTTCCGCGACTACCACCGCGTGCTGCTGCCACGGGTCCGCCTGCTCGGAAAACGCCTCACGGAGCTGGCCCCGGAGACGGAGCACTACGCCTGCGTGGACAGCGGCCCCGTGCGCGAGCGCGCCTGGGCCGCCCGCGCGGGACTGGGATGGATCGGGAAGAACAGCCTGCTCCTCCACTGGGAGCTGGGCTCGTGGCTGTTTCTCGGCGCGCTCCTGACCACGGCGGAGCTGGCCCCCGACACCCCGGCTGCGGACCGCTGCGGCGCCTGCCGGGCCTGTCTCGACGCATGCCCCACGGGCGCCATCGTCGCGCCCCGGGTGGTGGATTCAAACCGCTGCATCGCCTACCACACCATAGAGAACAAGGGCGCGGTTCCCGAAGAGGTGGGCAGCCGCCTCGGGGACTGGGTGTTCGGCTGCGACGCCTGCCAGGAGGTCTGCCCCTGGAACCGCCGCGCCCCGCGAACCGCAGAGCCGGACTTTCTGCTCCGGCCGGAGGCGGCCTGTCCGCCCCTGGACGCGCTGGCGGACATGACGGAGGGGACCTTCGGCGCGCGGTTCAACGGCACCCCCGTGCGCCGCGCCGGGCTGGAGGGCATGCGCCGCAACGCGCGCGCCGTCCGGCGGAACAGGGGGGACGCGTGATGCGCAAACTCATCGGCCGGCGGGCGGGGCATGTTCTGCTGCTGGTGCCGCTGGCGCTGCTCGCCGCGCTGGCGGCGGCCTATTTTGTATTCACCGGCCCGACGGATCTGGACGCCTACCCCGGTGCGGCAGACTCCCCCTACCGGCTGCCGTTCCCGGCGGGAAAGACATGGCTGTGCGTGCAGGGCAACCGGGGCATTGTCAGCCACCGGGAGGGGGAGCGCTTCGCCTATGACTTCGCCATGCCGGAGGGGTCGGAGGTGTGCGCCGCCCGTGCGGGCGAGGTGGTTTCGGTGGTTCAGCAAAATGACGGCCACGGGTACCGGTGGCCGAACAACCGGGTGGTGGTCCGCCACGACGACGGCACGCTGGGATCCTATCTGCACATCCGGAAGGACGGCAGCCTGGTGGCGGAGGGGGCCCGGGTGGCGCGGGGGCAGGTGATCGCGCTGAGCGGGCACGTGGGCAACAGTATGCTGCCGCACCTGCACTTCCACGTCAGCGACCCGGCGCGCGGGGAGACCGTGCCCGTGTCCTTCGCCGACATGGACCGGCACCGCGGCGTGCCGCGCATGTTCTGCCGCTACACGTCGGGCAACGCGCCGCCGCAGTGACCCGTGACGGTCATTCTTCGGAAATGTCGTTGAGGGAGGTCAGTTCGGGGTACTTGGGGGTGACGTTGCGGTAGAAGGCCTGAATCTCGCGCAGGTCCTTCTCATAGTCGCCCGTGGGATGGTAGAGGCCGCCCACGCCGCCGCGGCGGCGCTTGTAGTCGAGGTAGCCCAGGGCGATCGGCACGCCCGCACCCACGGCGATGTGGTAGAAGCCGCTCTTCCATGCGCGGACCTTTTTGCGGGTGCCCTCGGGCGGCACGGCCAGGATGAGCCGGTCGCGCTCCCCGAAAAGGTCCACGCACTGGCCCACCACCCCGTTGGGCTTGCTGCGGTCGATGGGGATGCCGCCGAGCCAGACCAGAAAGCCCCGGAACGGCCAGCGGAACACCGACTCCTTGGTCATCCAGAAGAGCTTCGCCCGCATGAGGAATCCAAGCGCCAGCATGACCGGAAGGTCCCAGTTGGTCGTGTGGGGCGCGGCGATCATGACGAACTTGGGAACGTCCGGCAGCTCGCCCTCCTTCTTCCAGCCGATCAGGCCGAGAAAGACGCGCGCCCACAGGCGGCCCAGAATGGAGACAAACGGCGTGTCGAAGATGGTGAAACGGGGCATGGAATTTCCCTGGCGCTCCCCCTCCGGGGTCCGGCAGCAATCAGGGATTGTACCCCAACCGGGGCGTGAGGCGCATCCGGACCGCTGAAAAAAAACCGGCCGGACACCCCGGAGGGATGCCCGGCCGGAACAGTTGGCCGTCTTGGACTAGTAGCGGGAGCCGCCGCCGCCGCCGCGGTAGCCGCCGCCACCGCCGCCGCCGCCGCGGTAGCCGCCGCCGCCGCCGCCGCCGCTGCGGTAACCGCCGCCGCCGCTGCCGCCGCGGCCGCCCTCTTCCTTCGGACGCGCCTCGTTGACCTTCAGCGCGCGGCCGTCCACGTCGCGGCCGTCAAGCGCCGCGATCGCGGCGGAACCCTCGTCGCCGTTGGGCATCTCGACGAAGGCGAAGCCGCGCGAGCGGCCGGTTTCGCGGTCCGTGATGATGCGGGCCGAGGAGACCTGACCGTAGGCCTCAAAGGCCTCCCGAAGATCTTCCTCACGCGTGTTGAAGGAAAGGTTACCCACGAAAATGTTCATACCGATCAACTCCTTGTTCGGTTCGGGCGTTCCGCCCGGGTGTCTGGGCAGTCGGGTCAGCGCTGACGGAGTACAAATTCACAAAGACACCACAGGAGCTGATCGACGTGCAATTCCGGGACAGCCGCACAGTGGCCGTCCCAAAGCAACCGGCATTATAACAGAAAGCGCGCAAAAATGCTTCCCTTTTTTCGGATTTTTTCGCCCGCCGCGCGGTCCGCGCGGCGGGCGAAAATCCGTTCCAATCGTTACCCGCGTCCGGCCCGGGAGACGACGCCCAGCACCACCAGGGACAACGCCCCGAGGAACAGGTCGCCCAGGCGGCTCTTCAGCGACTCCGTGGACAGGCCGGCCTTGCCGCAGCCGCTGCAGCCGCCGCAGCCGCCCATCTCCAGCTCGCCGCGGTCGAGCACACCGTCGCCGTTGGCGTCGAGGGCGGCGAACAGGACCGGGGTCATGTTCCAGATCCGCGCGCGCGCCTCAGCGAGGTTCAGCGTGCCGCTGCCATCGGCGTCAAGCTCGTCGAACACCTCTGCCAGCAGGTCCCGGGCCGTCCCGGAGGACGCCGGATCCACGCCCAGGGACACCGACAGGGCCACCGGCGTGCCGGGTTCCGCGAGAACGCGACCCGGAGGATCCTGGCGCACCACCGCGCCCGCGGCGACAACGCTGCTGTATTCCTCCGTGACCGCGCCGGCCACGAAGCCGGCCGCCGCCAGGGCCGCCTCGGAAGCCGGGCGGGCCATGCCGGTCACGTCCGGAATCTCGACGGCCGTGGGGCGCGCGCCCTTGCTGACCACGAAGCTCACCGCGGACCCGGCCCCGGCCTCAACGCCGCCGGCGGGATTCTGCGAAATCACCCGGCCCGCCGGGAAGGTTGCGCTGTACTCTTCGGTCACCGTGCCGACGACCAGGCGGGCAACGGTGATCGCGCCTTCCGCGGAGGCCCGCGTCAGACCGACCACATTCGGCACCAGGATGGGGGCCGGCCCCTTCGAGAGGACGACGCTCACCGCCGTGCCCGGGGCGGCCGGGGTGCCGGCCGGCGGATTCTGGTCGGTGACCAGGCCCGCGGCCAGGATTTCACTGTACGCCTCGGTCACCGTGCCGAGCGTCAGGCCCGCGGCCGCAAGGGCGGCCTCCGCCTCGGCGCACGTCAGCCCGGCGACATTCGGCACGGGCCGGTCGGAGGCCGGATCCGGACCCAGGGAGACCTCAAGGGCCACCGCCGTGCCGGCCGCAACTTCCGTGCCCGCAGCCGGCGTCTGGCTCATCACGTTGCCCGCGGGCACCGTGGCGCTGTACGACTCCGTCACCGCGCCAAGCGTCAGGCCCGCGCCTGTGAGCGCCGCCTCGGCCGCCGTGCGGGTCAGGCCCACCACATACGGCACCGCAACCGGCGCCGCACCCAGCGAAACCTCAAGGGCCACCGCCGTGCCGGCGGCGACTTCTGTGCCCGCAACCGGCGTCTGGCTCATCACGTCGCCCGCAGGCACCGTGGCGCTGTACGACTCCGTCACCGCGCCAAGCGTCAGGCCCGCGTCCGCAAGCGCCGCCTCCGCGGCCGCCCGCGTCAGGCCCACCACGTTCGGAACCGCAACCGGCGCCGCACCCAGCGAGACCTCAATGTCCACCGCCGCGCCCGGAAACACTTCCGTGCCCGCAACCGGCGTCTGGCTCATCACGTCGCCCGCAGGCACCGTGGCGCTGTAGGACTCCGTCACCACGCCAAGCGTCAGGCCCGCGCCCGTGAGCGCCGCCTCGGCGGCGGCCCGCGTCAGGCCGACCACGTTCGGAACGGCCACCGGCGCCGGACCCAGCGAGACCTCAAGGGCCACCGCCGCGCCCGGAAGCACTTCCGTGCCCGCCGCAGGCGTCTGGCTCATCACGTCGCCCGCGGGCACCGTGTCGCTGTACGACTCCGTCACCGCGCCGAGCGTCAGGCCCGCGCCCGTGAGCGCCGCCTCGGCGGCGGCCCGCGTCAGGCCCACCACGTCGGGCACGGCCACCGGCGCCGGACCGAGAGAGACTTCAATGTCCACCGCCGTGTTCGGAAGCACTTCCGTGCCCGCAACCGGCGTCTGGCTCATCACGTCGCCCGCAGGCACCGTGGCGCTGTACGACTCCGTCACCGCGCCAAGCGTCAGGCCCGCGCCCGTGAGCGCCGCCTCGGCGGCGGCCTGCGTCAGGCCGACCACGTTCGGAACCGCCACCGGCGCCGGACCCAGCGAGACTTCAATGTCCACCGCCGTGTTCGGAAGCACTTCCGTGCCCGCCGCAGGCGTCTGGCTCATCACCTGGCCCGCCGGGACGGTGTCGCTGTAGGACTCCGTCACCGCGCCAAGCGTCAGGCCCGCGCCCGTGAGCGCCGCCTCGGCGGCGGCCTGCGTCAGGCCCACCACGTCGGGCACGGCCACCGGCGCCGGACCGAGAGAGACTTCAATGTCCACCGCCGTGTTCGGAAGCACTTCCGTGCCCGC
>JAAYBR010000082.1 GCA_012730045.1 Candidatus Hydrogenedentota bacterium
CAGCGAAGGCGACGGACTGGCTTCGGCGGCCAGGGCGGCGGCGCGCGCCGACTCAAGAGTGTCAAGAAGCGCCCCGGCGGGAACCTGTGCCGGGTCCACAAGGGAGAACAGGGCCGCCGCCGCCACCCGCACCGACGGGTCCGTGTCTTTGAGCGTGAACTCGAGGGGTGCCGGGGAATCCGCCGGCACGGCCGGTGTTTTCGCCACCAGGAAGTTGTGCAGCAGGGTCATGAGGGCGACCACGGGCACCCGGTTGCCGGAGAAGGGGGGAAACTCCGCCTTGCCGTCAGAGGCCGGGTAGAAACCGACCGTGGGGAAGGTTCCCGCAGGTGCCAGCCGTCCCTCGGAGGGCGCGACAAGAAGGAGCGCGCGGGTTTCCACACCGGGCATCCAGCATGCGTCGGTCAGGCCCTGAAGCCGCATTTCCATGGGCCCGCCGCCGGGAAAGCTCTTCAGCACCGACAGCCGCGCCTCATAGGGCAGTATCTGGAGGGAGGCGCCCTCGGCGGGGAGGGCGGGCGCGATGCCCGCGAGGGGATGGTTCATGTACGCCACCCGGACGTCCAGCACCATGGTCGCGGAAAGGAGCCCGCGCGGGAGGCACGCCTCCAGCGTTTCGGGGGTGAGCGGAACGGCGTGCGCCGCGCCGCAGACCAGCAGGGCCGTGGCGGCAATTCTAATAGTCGTCGTCATCAAGGGCGTTCTCCTCGGCTTGCGCGCGGTCGCGGTCCGCCATGCAGACCCTCCAGGAAATCGCCAAGATTGCGCATTCCATCAGGGCCAGGGGAAGGTCGCACAGGCCCAGCAGGGCGATGTCCAGGAATGAGGATGACGGGAAGGCCGCCTGAAAGAGGTCGCCGCAGACAACCTGCATGAGTCCCAGCAGCAGGGCGGGGGCCAGCGCCGGCAAATTGCGGAGCAGGCAGACGGCGGCGTCGCGCGGCGCTGCGGGGCCGGACTGCGCGTGGAACATGACCGCGGCCCCGGCGGGCGTCGCGGCGCACAGGGCGGCGCAGGACACCAGCAGGAGAAACCCCGCCGTCGGGGCGGGACTGGACAGCGCCACGGAACCCGCCACGGACATCAGGGTGGTGACGCCGAGATTAATCACGAACCACACCGGGAGGAACTCCCGCAGCGCGGTGCGGGGCGCGGCGCGGCGCCAGATCGGATAGTCAAGGTGGGCGCCCATGCGAGCGAAGCACAGGGCCTGCAGGGCGGACAGGGCCAGCGTGACGGCCAGCAGGGAGACAAACAGGTGAAGGTTAAGAAGAGCCCCCCACTCCGGCGCGCGCTCCAAGAGCGCGGTGGCCGCCGCACGGTTGAGGCGGAACACAGTCAGCACGGCGGCCGTGCCTGCGGCATACACCGCAACGGTGCGCTTGTTGCTCTCGATATCCTGCTGTGTCTGCTGAATGGGGGACATCTCTTCCTGACCGGGACGGCCGCCGGGGGCCTATTCCACCACAAATCCTTCTTTCTCGAGCAGCCGCGCGAGCTCCTTCCGCGACAACCCCTTGAACTGCACAACCCGGTGCGGGTCAACCTGCTCAATGATCGGGGCGACCCGCTTGCGGTGGGCCAGATCGAGCAGCGTCATCGGGTCGTCCGCCTCAATGACGTGAAGGGTGCGCACGCGCACCTTCTTGATGCCCCCGCGCCAGTCCTCCAGTGTGGTCCGCACATTGTCCGGAAGAAGGCCCCCGCGGTTGTGCCGCAGCAGAAAATCAGTGAAGGTCACCGGGTTGTGCCCGTTCTGCACGGCCTGAAGGTAGCTCTCCCGGGAAACCCGGTACACCGACACCTGCCCCGTGCTGACCTGTTTCGCAAACTGCTCGAGCGGCACCGTGAGCAGGGGGTCCATGTCCTGGATCGGCACCATGATGTCGAAATTGGGCTGGACCACGATCTCGCTGGCGGGGTCCGGGTGGATTTTCTCCAGGCGCGAAAGCGGCGTGCCCTGGAGGATCGAGCGGCCCAGCGGCGTCACGCGGACCGCCGAGTTGCCGTCGCACACGCCCCGCTCCACCAGCCCCAGCCAGAAAAACAGCTCCTCGAGGGCGCGCGCCAGCTTGCTCTCGGAGCGGGCCGAGGTGGCGGGGTCAACGTACTCGTGCGCCCCGTTGACCAGCTTCAGCACGGGGCGGGAGGTCTGCGCGTCGCGGCGGAACGCGTTCTCCACGAGGTCCATCGCGTTGTACCAGGCGCCGTCCTCCATCTCGGCGGCAAGTTCCGCCAGGGTCTTGCACTGCGCCGTGTAGTCCATGAACCGGATGGTCTGCTCGCACACGGTCCTGTGGCGCTCCAGCCGCCGCTGCGGGAGCAGCTCGCCGATGTCGCGGACCACCAGGTCCTGGTCCACATAGGCCAGCCATTGCAGGCCCGTTGTCGCAATCCAGAGGCAGGTGCTCAGCGAGGGCTCATTGTCCTCGCCGCCGCACAGCGGCCCGAGCCTTCGAAGGTCCTCCCGGAACAGTTCCCCGTCGCTGCGCAGCCGCGCCGGCTGCGCGGCGACCGCGGCCACCAGGCGGGAGAGGGTGTCCGTGAGGGAGACCCCGCGGTATTCGGGGGACTCCACCTCGGCGCGCAGCGGCCGCAGCCGGTTCTTCTCGCGCTGGCGGCGGCCGCAGGACTGGAGGTGCTGCCGCACCTCCGACAGCAGCCCCACCACCCGCACCAGCCGGTCCTCCGCGTCGAAGCGGAACATCTCGGCGCAGGCGAATCCCTGGATCAGCTCCAGCAGCGCCTGCTCCACCGCGTACTCGTTCCCCCCGTGCAGCGCGTGCACCTGCGACACCGCCAGCACCCCGTTCTTGCTCTGCCACAGGATGTCAAAGACCTCCCGCGCCGTCTCCGAGAACAGCTCCGTCGCAACATGGTCCTGGAGCGAGTCGGGATGGTGGTAGCACTTTTCCAGAAGGATGTCTATGGCCGCCTTCTTCGTGAGCGGGTTCTCCGAGCCCAGGCGCTCCTCCAGCATCTGGAACTCGAAGGTGCCCAGGGCCTTCACCCGCGCGCAGAGCGACGGGATGTCCCCGTGGTTGTTAAGACCCTCCCGGATCCGCCGCACCGCGCCGTACCCCTCCGGCACCAGCTTGATCTTCGTGAGGTCCGTGAAGAAGAGGCGGTGGTTAACGTCGAGAAGGTACTCGATCTCCTCCGCGGGCACCTCGAGTTTCTTCGCGAGAAAGCGCGTGGTGAGTCCGGAGCGGCTGTTGTTGGACAGCTCCACGGCGATGTTGTACGCCGTGCGGCTCATGCCCTCCAACGAGGCCAGCAGGCTCGCCCCATGTCGCATAGCCAAACGCCTCCTTGCACAGTCGCGTGAAAAAACGCACCGAAACCGAATCTCATATTATATTCGCCGAACTCACGCGCGGCAAGCAATCTTCGCGCGTATTTTCTGCGGGAAGCGGACGGGGAAGAGGAGCGCCTTGAAGGGCGGTTCCCGGTCGGGTATCATCGCCGGACCGGCCCCGGGCCGGACAACCAGGAAAGGGTGTTCGCATGCGGCGTGCGTTTCAGGCTTGGGCGGTCGTGATGATTATGGGCGCGGCGGCGGCGCAGGACGCGGCGGCACCGCAGTGGGATGTTTTCCAGGGGGAGATGATCGCCTATCCCGGGCCGTGGTCTTTCGGGCTGCCCAAGGACCACATCATCCTCGTGAGCGACGAGCAGCTGGAGGCGCTGTCGGATCCGGACAAGGCGGTGGACCTCAGCCTCACCTTTGACAAGCGCGAGGAGAGCCTCCGCCAGGTCTGCGAGCACGCCCAGGCCGCCGGTGCCCGCACCCTGATCCTCGCCTTTGACCATTTCTTCTCGCAGTACCGGGAGGGCCAGAAGGGCAAGCCGCGCGCCCTCACGCCGGACAAGCAGGGGTACATTGACCGCATCGCCGCGATCAGCAGCTTCGCTGCGGGCTACGGCCTCGGGCTGGAACTGAGCCTGCTGTCCCCGCTGGAGATCGGCCCCGGCTACACGGAGCAGACGGGGGAGCAGGGGGTGTGGATGCACTACCGCAAGGGCCTGCGCGACCCGAAGAGCGGCGCGTACAGCGTCCAGCTCTGGCGCCAGCGCCGCTGGGCAAACAACAAGGGCCCGCTGGATGTGAAAGACGCCGGGGTCCGCGTGTTCGCGTTCCGCGAAAAGGAAATCGGCGGCACGCAGTACAGTGCGGTGGACCCTGCGGACATCGTGGAGATCACGGAAACCGCGAATGTGGAGGTGTTCGAGGACCTCGTGGAGGGCCGGGGCGACTACCAGGCCGTGCGGGTCCGCGTGCATGGAACGGGGAACGGCGACGGCCGGGACCGGGTGCTCGTGGTCCAGCAGTACCACACCCCCGAGATGGACTACTTCAGCGAGAACGCCCTGCCGTACCTGAAATCGCTGGGGGACCGCTACGCCGACGCGGGCGTGCGCCTCAACGGGCTGTACAGCGACGAGATGCACATCCAGCAGGACTGGGGTTATTTTGGCCACCACGACAACGGGGAGTTTGCCCTGCGCTATGTCAGCCCCGGCCTCGCGCGCCGCTACGCGGAGCTGTATGGCGCGGAGTACGCCGACTTTGCGAAGTGGCTGGTCTATTTCGTCCAGGGGCAGGACGACACGGCGAACGACCTGTGGGCGAAGGCGGACCGGATGCACGTTTTCGGCGCGTCGCCCGAGGACATCGCCCGGACCGCCCTGCTGCGGTCGCGGTACTACCGTCTCCTGCAGGACGGCGTGGTGGAGCTGTTCACCGCCGCAAAGGCGCATCTGGAAGGGCGCATGGGGCGCCGCCTTGAGACGCGCGCCCACGCCACCTGGGCGGAGAGCCCCACCATTGACCGGTGGGACACCGGGCGGCTGCCCCACCAGCAGGCGCAGTACGAATACACCCCGAATTTTGTCTGGTCCTGCACGGTCCATCAGGCGGCCTCGGCCTGCCACGACTATTTCCGCTGGGGCGACTACCTCACGGGCAACGGAAACGACCACCCGGAGGGCGGGTGGATGGACCGCGACTACTACGCCCTGGCCCTGGCCTGTTCCACCGGCATCCTCAACGAGGTGCCCCACTCGTACTGTGCCCACTGGGGGATGCCCGGACCGGTGAGCGCCCACCGGAACGCCCTCGTCAGCGTCACCGGGACGGGCGGGCCCGATTTCTACTCCATGGTGGCCGACATGGAGCACCGCGACACGTCCGTGCTGATGCTGTACCCCCTGGACCTGGTGGCGGCGAGCGAGCGGTTCGGGAGCTGGATGACCCAGTACGGCTACGCGAACTATGTGACCCAGGCGAAGCTCCTGGAGATGGGGCGCGTGGAGAACGGCGCGATTGTGCTCGGGGGACGCCGCTTCACGACCCTCTGCACGCTCTTCGAGCCCTTTCCCGCGCCCCGGCTGCTGGAGATGATGTCCGCCCTCGCGGACCAGGGCGGGCGTGTGCTCTGGTCCGGGCCGCCGCCGCTGCTGGACGCGGACGGAAACCCCGCACTCGCGGCCTGGCAGGGCCTCTTCGGCGCGCAGGTGGCCCCGGAGAACGCGGGGGGGCTTATGCTCCCCGGCCGGGTGGCCACTTTCTCCGGCGCCCTGGAGGGGGTGCCCGACATGCCGGTCCTCACGCATTTCCTTGTGGACCGCGTCTATCCCGCCGCCACGGCGGAGGGGGTGGAGGCGGTGGCCCATGTCGGCGCGTACTGCGCGGGCACCCTCCGGCGGCTGCCTTCCGGCGGGATGCTCGGCTTCCTGGGGTTCCGGCCGCGGGACGACCAGGCGGCCTCCCTGGGCTATGAGACGCGGACGTGGTTCGAGATTCTGGACCGGCTGGGCGCCTACCCGCCGTCCGGCGCGTTCCCGGAAGTCAACGACAACCCAGACCACCTTTCCCGGACGGGCCCGCATCTGGTCTGCCGCTTTCCAAACGGCGCGGTGGGCGTCGCCCCGCATCTGACCTCGGTGCTGGAGGACTGGCCGGGCGGGTTTGCCCGGAACGCGGAGCAGGACGCGGAGATCATGAAGCGCGTGGTGATGCCGCCGGACCGGGTGCATCTGGAGGATTTTCAGGTCAACGGGCAGAAGGTTTCCTATGACGGCAGGATGGCGGTCCTGTGGCGCGCCGGGGAGGGCGGCTTGCCGGAGGCCTTCGCCGGCATGGACTGCCGGGAGATCACCCTTGACGGTGTGAAGACCCCCTTTGCGGAAAACCCCATGCCCCTGGTCGCCTGGGCGCCCGTTCCCGAAAGCCGGCGTGTTCAGGGCGGGGCGAAACTGGTGGTGTTCTTCCACGGCGCCGGACAGCTGCGCATCCCGGTTTCACCGGCCCTCGGCTTGACCGGGGAGGCGTTCTGCCAGGGAAGCGTTCCGGGAAGCAAAGGAGCGCCTGTTCCTGTGTCGCTGGCGGCGGGACTCCTGGAAATCGTGGCAGGGCCGGACACGGCCGGACGGTGGATATTTGTGAGGTGACATCCAGAAAGGGATTTGTGGACTCAGTGCAATACTGTTGACAGTGTTGACCGGGACCTGGAAAAACTGCCGAAGGCTTGACCCCTGTCCAGATGCGTTCTATAATTCAAGTGCGTGGCTGGTGTACGGAGTTCTCAGCGCGGGGATGTGTCGCCGGAACAAAAGGGTGGATGTATGAAAATGTCGGGAATCGTGTTTTCTGCATGCTTGATATGCGGTGGGTTTGCCTCCGCCATGACCGAGCCCGGAACGGTGGATATGACCCGAAGCGTTGCCAGTCTGGGGGAGGTGTCCCCGGGAATATTGGGGTTCGTGGTCTCCCTGAACATTGTCGCCGCGTCGGACATTGCCCCCTTCGTGACAGCCTTGTCGGTAGTCGAGTATCTTCCGGATGGATGGGTGTACGATGGCACCTATGGAAATCCAATGCCTGTGGCCAGCATAGGGCAGGGCGTCCTGCAACTGCTTTGGGAGAATGTGCCCGACCTGTCGTCCCCTCTGGCGGTTGAATACCATCTGCGGGTTCCGCAGGCGTTGGCAGGCGCCGTCCTTTTCGGGAGGGTCGTTTACGCAACGGAAGCAGGACCACAGGAGTCTCCGGATGTCATCACCAACCCAAACGAGATTAACTGCCTCTTCATGGCCCGCTCCGCCTCACTGGCCGGATATGTGCCCGGCGCGGAAGTGACGTTCACGGTCACGGTCAACAGTTTCTGCCTCGAGCCGGTCACCGCGCTGGCCGTGGTTGAAGAGTGCCCCGCCGGTTGGACCTTCGTCTCCGCGACGGGCGTTGCCGACGCCGGCGGCGTGGAGCCCGATCCCGGCGCGTCCGGACCCTTGGAGTTTGTCTGGCTGTCCGCCGTTTCGGTCTTTCCGCACAGCTTCACCTATACGGTGGCCGTGCCGGAGGACTTTTCGGGCGATGCGATGGTCTCCGGCCGCGTGCTCAGCCGCCTGAGCGGTCCCGAGCTCCTTTCCCCCGTGGTGGAGACGCCCCTCGACTACCTCGACACGGTCCCGCCGGTCATCGTGATCACCGGCGGTTCCCCCGTGACCGTCGAATGCGGCGGGCTCTACGTTGAACTGGGGGCGACCGCCACCGACAATGTGGACTCCGCGGTGGATGTGACTGTGGACAACAGCGCCGTGAACACCGCCGTGCCGGGCGACTACACGGTCTATTACAGAGCCCAGGACACCGCGGGCAACAGCGCCCAGGAAACCCGGACGGTGCAGGTGGTGGACACCACCGCCCCTGTGGTCGTCATGGACGGGGGGGAGGCCCAGTCCGGCACGTGCAGCGTTCCCCTGACGCTGCACACCGCCACCGCCTCGGACGCCTGCGACGGCTCCGTTCCGGCGGTGGCCGCCGATTTGGGCGGGCTCAATCCCGCATCTCCGGCAGTGGGCGTGTATGAAGTGCTCTTCGAGGCGTTTGACGGCGCGGGCAACCGCGGAACGGCCGTCCTGACGGTCAGCATTACGGACAGCCAGACCCCGCTGCTTGTTCTTAACGGCGCGAATCCGCTCTCCGTGGAGTGCGGCGCGGTCTTCAATGATCCCGGCGCCACGGCGACAGACAGTTGCGCGGGCAATCTCACGGCAGCGATCACCGTGGAGGGAACTGTCAACACCGCCGAGCCCGGCCTCTATCTGCTGACCTACACGGTTGAGGACCCCTCCGGCAATGTGGCGTCGCTTGCGCGGGATGTCGAGGTGGCGGACACGACGCCCCCCGTGATCGCGCTGCTGGGGCCGTCCACGGTCACAATCACCCAGGGAACTCCCTACACCGAGCCCGGATACACCGCGACGGACCTCTGCTCCGGCGACCTGACGGCGGAGGTGAACGTCACGGGTTCTGTCAACATCAACGTGGTCGGCGCCTATGAACTCACCTATGCCGTCTCCGACGGCGCGGGGAATCCCGCCCAGACCACCCGAACGGTAAACGTGGTTTCGGACTCCGCGCCCGTCATCACGATCCTGGGTGACAACCCCGCAACCGTTGAGTGCGGAGACCCCTATGAGGATGCGGGCGCCGAGGCGGATGACGCCGAGGACGGCGACCTGACCCTGTACATTGTGGTGGAGAATCTCGTGAACCCCGGCGCGGCGGGCGTCTATCGGGTCATCTATTCCGTCACGGACGCCGACATGAACACCACCACGGCCGAGAGGACGGTCATTCTTCAGGACACGGCCGCGCCGGCGCTTGAACTGCTGGGGGACAATCCGCTGGTGGTGCAGTGCGGTTACGGTTTCAATGACCCGGGCGCGACCGCCCTGGACGCCTGCCTGGGCAATCTGGACGCCGCCATCTCCGTGTATTCAGAGGTGGATGCCTCCACGCCCGGCACCTACCCCGTCGTCTACGCGGTCAGCGACGCCTCGGGCAATGAGAGCGAGGCGTCCCGCACCGTGGAGGTGGTGGACACCGTCGGGCCGATGGTCTTCCTGCAGGGAGACAATCCCATGCAGCTTGAGTGCGGCACGCCCTTTGTGGAGCCCGGCACCATCGGAAGCGACGCCTGCTCGGGCGAAGTGCCCGTGGAGAGCACCGCCGCGCTGGAGAATTTCGGCGCCGTCGGCCCCGTCACGGTCCAGTATTCCGCCCAGGACAACGCGGGGAACGTCACGACCGTGACCCGCACGGTCAACGTGGTGGACACCACGCCGCCGGTTCTCAGCCTGGTTGGCGGGAGTCTGGTGCTTGTGCCCCTGGGTTCGCCGTGGGTGGAGCCCGGCTACACGGCCGTGGATGCCTGCGCGGGGGACATCACCGGCGGTGTGTCGGTCACCGGTTCTGTGAACACGGACCTTCCCGGCGATTATCCGTTGACCTATGTCTCCATTGACGGCGCGGAGAACAGCGCGGAGGCGGAGCGCATTGTGCGTGTCACCCCGGGGACCCCGCCGGCAATCACCTTGAACGGTGACAATCCCATGACCGTGGAGTGCGGCGCGGCCTTCCAGGATCCGGGCGCCACGGCCTCCGACGCCGAGGACGGCGACCTGACTGCGGCCATTTCGGTGGACGGATCCGTTGATGTCTCCGTGCCGGGATGGTATGTTCTTAGCTACGCCGTCGCCGACAGCGGCGGCCTTTCCGACCTCGAGACCCGTTCCGTGCAGGTGGTGGACACGGCGGCCCCCGTGGTGGCGCTGCTCGGGGACAACCCCCTCAGCCTGGCGGTGGGCGCGGCCTACACCGAGCCGGGCTTCACCGCCGGGGACGCCTGCGCCGGCGATGTGACAGCGGGCGTTGTGGTCGGGGGAACCGTGGACACGTCGGCGCCGGGGACCTATGTCCTCACTTACTCGGCCCAGGACGCCGCAGGAAACACAGGGTCCGCCTCCCGGACCGTGGTCGTGGGCGGGGTGGACTACTGCGCCCTGACGGATGTGGACATTCTCCGGCCGACGGGCAACGTGCTGACGCCCTTCGTCACCAGCACGGCCTCCGTCCCGCTCCGGTCCCGCCCCGTGTTCTCCTCCACCGACTGCGTCACCGGGACCGTTTCCGTCGAATACTTCGTCAACGGCGTTTCCCGCGGCGCCTCGACCGATGCGGCGGGAGACTATCCCGTGACCGTCGCGCTGGGCAACGGCCGGTATGAACTGGCCGCCGTCGCGACACAGCAGGAGACGGGCGCCGTGGTCACGGCCTCGCGTGTGTTCAGCGTTATCGGGGCGCAGATCAACCGCTACGGCTATCTGGACAACCCCTTCCCGAGCCTTCCGCTGGACGGCGACCTCTTCGAGAACACCCTCGCCGTCACAGGCTACTACCGCGTCATCGCGATGGCTTCGGCGTACTGTGAGGAGGAGGTTGGCCTTGCCGCCGACATCGTCCTGGCGGCGGAATATCCGGACAACCCCGGCCAGACCGTGACCGTCCGCGTGCCGCGCGGGGCGATCCCCTGCGGGTACCAGGCGATCATCATCCTCACGCTGTCCGACAGCATTGAGGGGCTCGTCGGCTACGACCAGGCGCCTGTGATGGCCGCCACGCCGGAGGGGCTGGTTCAGGGCGGCCTCTTCTTTGATGTCAGCATCATTATCGCCTCCCGGGAGGATGTGCTCGCGGGCGGGGAGATCCCCTACGCCGAGCTGGACAACGCATGGCTTGCGGACAATCCGGTCTCGTTCACGCTCAACGGCCTCTCCTTTACGCCCGGCCGGGTTCCCGTGTTCCTGTCCCACCCGACGGACATTCAGCCGCTGGGCGACGCCGATGTGAACCTCTTCGCCGCAAAGGGCGCCTGGAGCGGCGTCAACACCGGCGGGTTCATGGTCCAGGGCGACGCCCTCACCGGGTCCGCCACCGCGCTGTCCGTCTTCGCGCCCTTTGAGCGCCGCGCCACCCTGGCATTCTCGCCAAACATCGCCTACGGCGTGGTCTTCGGCCGGGCCGTGCTGGAGGAGACGCTGGAGCGGACCTTCGTGGTGACCAATGTCGGCGACCTCCCCGTTTCCGGAGAGGCGGCCATTGCGGGGGACGGCGCCTTCACGGTGGTCGGGGAGGCCGCGTACACCCTGCAGCCCGGCCAGAGCGCGGAGATCACCGTCGCCTTCACCCCGGCGGAGATCCGCGACTATGAGGCCCAGCTGCAGCTCACCGGCGACCCGGAGGGGCTCCACAGCGCCCGCCTCTTGGGCTCGGGCACAAAGGGCCGCACCAACCTCTTCGGATGCGGGCCGGGCACCGCGGCGGGCGGCGGCGACTGGGCGGTCCTTCTGGCCGTGTGCGCCCTGCTGGCGCTCGGCGGCGGGCTGCGCGGCGCGGCGGGCCGCGCCCGCTGAGCGGGGTCCAATGATCTGATTTGCGGGCCCGGCGGATTGTCCGCCGGGCCCGTTCTTTCGAGAAAAGGAGGGTCCATGCGGGGCAGGCAGATGCTGTTGTCGGGATTGGCGCTGGCGGTGGCCGTTTCCGCCGCGGCGGAAGAGGGGGCCGTGTGGCGGCGCGCCGCGGAGAACGCGGTTACGGCGAACGAAAACATCGTCTACTGTCTGGACCATGCGGAGGGCTGGCTGCAGCAGGCCGACCCTGAAACCGGCCTCCTCCCGCGCCGCCTCAAGGAGGACTGGTTCTGGAACGCCAAGGACTGCGCGGCGGACAATTTTCCGTTTCTGCTGCTCACCGGCGAAATGACCGGACAGCACCACATCCGCCGCGCCGCACGCGCCGTTTTTGACGCCGAACGCCGGCTCTGTCCCCGGCTGGACAGCCTGCCCGATGACTACCTCTTCGACCGGCAGGGGTTCCGGGACGGCACCCCCAAGACGGAGGACCTCATCTTCGGCGCGGCGGAATACGCCAAGGACGGACTGCTGCCCGTCATCGAGTGGATGGGGGAGGGCCCCTGGCTCGACCGCGCGCGGGAAATGGTCGCCGACATCTGGAAACACGCCGTCTTTGAGACGCCCCACGGCCGGCTGCCCTCGCCCGTCCTGGAGGTCAACGGCGACCTCCTTCAGGTGATGAGCCGCCTCTACTGGATGACCGGCGACGCGCAGTGCCGGGAGTGGGCCTTCCGCCTCGCGGATTATTACCTGCTTCAGGCACCCCTCGTGGAGGGTGACAAGATTCCCCTGCGCGACCACGGCTGCGAGGCCGTCGGCGGCCTGGCGGAGGCCTATGTCATCGCGTGGAAGACCGACCCGGCCAAGCACGCCGCCTACCGGGAACCCATGCACCGGCTGCTGGACACGATCCTGGAGAAGGGCACTTATCCAGACGGCATGATGCCCAACTGGTTCAACCCGAAGACCGGCGAGAGGGCCAAGGACACCGTCTCCGACGGATGGGGCTATGTCTATGACGCCTTCCTTACCGTGGCGATGGTGGACGGGCACGATCCGTACCGCGCGGCGGTGGAGAAGGCCCTGAACAGCGCCCACACCCACCTCGGCACCAACTGGGAGGGGTACCGCGGCGACGGCTACGCCGACAGCGTGGAGGGCGCCATCAACCTCCTAAACCGCATTCCCTGCACCACCGCCTGGCCGTGGGTGGACGCCTCGCTCGGCATTGTGAGGGGCCTCCAGGGCCACGACGGCATCGCGGAGGGGTGGTACGGCGACGGCAACTCGGCCCGCACCCTGATGATGCACACGCTCTGGCTCACCCGGGGCGTCACCGCCGCCCCTTGGAGGAAAGACGTTACATTGGGCGCTGACATGGAGGCAGACGGCAGCGTGTGCCTGCATCTTTCCACGCAGTGGGCCTGGAACGGCACCCTGCGCTTTGACATCCCGCGCCACCGGGACAACCTGCGCATGCCCCTCGACTACCCCCGGATCAACCAGTTTCCGGAATGGTTCACCGTGGAGAAGTCGGGCCGCTATCTGGTCTCCGAGAACGGCGGCGCGGAGCGCGAGGTGTCGGGAGAGGACCTGCTGAACTACCGGGTCGCGCTGAAGGAGAAGGAAACGCTGCGCCTCAAGGTGCGGGCGAAGGACGCGGCCGCTTCTGGCGCGGTGCCTGCGGAACCGTGGCGGGAACAGCGCTTCCACGCGGTCTCCGGGGAGGAGGCGGAGCGCTGGCAGCGGGAGACGCGCGGCGCGCTCCTGTCCCTGTTGGGACTGGACGCCTGCGCCGCCCAATGGGCGAAGGCCCCGCTGAAGGTCCGCGAAGGGGGCAGGCGGAAGGCAAACGGGTTCCAGGTGGTGGAGGTGGAGTTTGCGGCCGCCCCGGAACGCCGGATACGTGTCCTCGTGGGCATGCCTGACGGAGGGGGGCCCGCCTCGTGCCCCGCCGTGGTCTGCATCGGGGGGCACGGTTCCAAGCCCGAGGATGTGTTCGACGAGAAGTCCATCTACAAGGGCTTCGCGGCGGCACTGGCCCGCGCGGGCGCGGTGGTCGTCGCGCCGGACATCGCCTACCACGACAAGGACGCCGCCTTTAAGACCCTCCTGGGGCAGCGCACCTGGGACCTGATGCGCTGTGTGGACTACCTGGCCTCTCTGGATACGGTGAACCCCGCGCGCATCGGCTGCGCGGGCCTGTCCCTCGGCGGCGAGATGGCTATGTGGCTGGGCGCGCTGGACACGCGGGTGTCCGCCGTGTCGAGCTGCGGATTCCTCACGCTCATGGACCAGATGGAGCGCAACCACTGCCTCTGCTGGAAGGAGGAGGGCCTGCGGGAGCTCGTGGACTTCCCCGACCTCTACGCCCTCATCGCCCCACGCCCGCTCCAGTGCCAGCTCGGCGAGCAGGAGCCCCGCGACCAGTTTCCGCCCCTGCTGGGGCGCGTCGCTTTCCGCGACGTACAGCGCTGTTATACACTCTTGGGCGTTCCCGGACGAGCGGGCCTGCATGTCCATCCCGGCGCCCACGAGGTGGACCGCGAGGCTCTGGTGGCATTCCTGATGGGAACGCTCGCCGTAACGAGGTAGAACTGCTTGGAATGGAGGCCGTCTGTGAAGTGGCACGGGCTTCCAGCCCGTGGTCTTGGTACCAAGGGAGACACCGTCACGGGCTGGAAACCCGTGCCACCTCAGGGCGGAGACGCTTGACGCAGGACGCATGCCGTAGCGCCGCCGTCCCGGCGGCCTTCAGTCGAGAAGGGAGTTGGACGATATGGAAGACAAACGCATCATCGCGGTGGAGATCGGCGGCACCAAGCTCCAAGCGGCCATCGGCACGCCCGAGGGAAAAATCCTGCGTGTGGAGCGCGGCCGCGTGAATCCTGAAAAGGGCGCGGCCGGCATTCTGGACTGGGTCACGGCCCGCGTGGAGGAACTCGTCGCCGAGTGTGACGGGGCCGCCTCCGCCATCGGCGTCGGCTTCGGCGGCCCGGTCGAGAGCGCCACCGGCGCGGTGCTGGTCTCCCACCAGATCGCCGGATGGGAGGGAGTCGCCCTCAAGACCCTGCTTGAGGGGCGCTTCTCGCTTCCCGTGGTCGTCGCAAACGACGCCAACGCCGCCGGCTGGGCCGAATACCGCCTCGGCGCGGGCAGGGGCGCCCGCCAGTTCTTCTACATGAACATCGGCAGCGGCATCGGCGGCGCGCTCGTGGTGGACGGAAAACTCCACGACGGCCAGGGCCGGGGCGCGGGGGAAATCGGCCACACATGGGTCCCCGACTGGACCGCCGACGCCCCCGGCAGGGCCGACAAACTGGAGAACCTCTGCTCAGGCTGGTCCATCGAGCGGCGCATCCGGGGCTGGGCCGGTCTGGACCCCGCCTCGCCTCTGGGAAAAGCCTGCGGCGGCGACCCCGCCCGGCTGACCTGCGCCCTTCTCGCCGACGCCGCCCGCCAGGGCGACCCCCGCGCGCTGGAGGAAATCCGCCGCGTCGCCCAGACCGCCGCCCTCGCCCTCGCCAACGTCGTCACCCTGTTCCACCCCGAAGTCATCGCCCTCGGCGGCGGCGTCTCCCTCATGGGCGACATCCTCCTGCACCCCCTCGCCGAAGCCCTCGACGCCCGCGCCTTCGGCCCGTACCGCGGCCGCTACCGCCTCACCCCCTGCCAGCTCGAAGAGGATGTCGTCGTCGTCGGGGCGCTTTTGCTGGCCGGGGCCTGCTGACCGCTACTTCGCTGCTGTCTCCGGGCGGCTTCTGTAAAACTGGGAGTTTCCAAGCATCCTCCAAAAGAGGAACCACGCGAGCAGGAAAGCGACCACAACAAGCAGTGATCCCGCAGGACCGCCGAAACCTATTGCGGTGATGTGAGCGGGCAGGTCGAGAGCGAGAGACCAAGCGTAGATCACTAACGGAAGAACTACCATTATCCCTGTCCTACGGGACGGAGAAATTCGGACCGCCACAAAGGGAAACGTTAACAGCAGGGCGATTGCCGGGATAATAAAGAAGGAGGGACTGGGAGCGGGGTGCTTTCCGTACATATCTCTAACCATGAAGGGAATTTCCAGCCCGTGTTGCGCAAAAAATGCGGACACACCCTGGTAAGTGATGGCGACGAAATAGACGATAAGAGGGATGGGTGCGGCAAAAAGGGAAAGTGCGAGACGGAACGCCTGTGTGGACCGCTTCATGGGAAGCTGGCGCTGCGCCCGGGGAGAAAGGAAGTATAACCTGGCGTATTCGGCGAGAAGCCCGGCAACCATCGCGCAAAGGGCAAAGGGAATTATGGCAAGCACTTCTCTACGGATTGCGTTGTGGGGGAGAAGGTGGGCCGCCAAGAAGGCCGCAACCATGTAAATGACCCACATCCCGCCAGACGACCACACAGGCTTGCGAAACACCGTGGGCAACCCGGACACCTTGACACCATCGGGCTTCTGGGCGGTGTCCATGGGCCGCAGTTTGTACGCGTAGACATCGGGGCGAAGGGAGAGAAGGGGAAAGAAGAGCACGCCCGCGACCAGCATCACGCCGGGAATGCTCCGCTGCGGAACCAGCACCAGCAGGGCCAGATACACCGCGATCGCAAGGAGCGTTTGTAGGAGCAGTATCTGATGGACGGACAGCCGCGCATGGGGAAAGGCGCGCCACAGCAGCTCAAGCACCACAAGCCGACTGAAGGGAATCGAGCCGAACAGAAACACGCAGGGACCGGCGGCGGAAAGAAAAAACCAGGAAGTCTGGAGGTCTGTGCGGCCCACAATCAGCGGAAAAACCGAAGCAGAGAAAAGGCCCACAAGAGCCGCCACCCCTGCGGGGACTCCAGAGAGCGCCAGAAGCAGGGTGGCCGAAAGGCTTCGTTTAGAGTACGGAAGCGAGTGGAGAACGCTCAACTGACGCTCAACGGACACCAACAGGAGTGGCAGGAACGACGCTAGGACAAGGAGCATATAAGCGAAAAATACAGGGGGGCTGGGGCGGTCGGATCTGAGGAGATTCAGGGAGAAGACGTAGGACATCATGGGGAGAAAGATGCAAATGATTAAATACCCCCTAGCAAACAGGATAAGCCGAAATGCGGTGAATTTCATGATGCGGTCTCCTTCACGAGGGCGACGAAGAGTTCCTCAAGCGTCACCGGCGCGTCGGTGAGGCCGGTGAACCCGGCCGCCTGAAGGCGCGCAACGGGGTCCTTGAGCGTGTCCGCAAGTATCTTGAAGCGGTTTCCCTCGTGCCGCAGAAGGTACAGCCCGTCCTCCCGGCGCAGCGGCGGACTGTCGGCGCATTCCCCGTGAATCATGCGGAAGCGTTCAATGAGGGCGGAGGTCTGTCCCTCCAGCACCATCCATCCCCGGTTCAGGATGCCGAGATGGTCGGTGAACCGCTCAATGTCCGAGAGGCTGTGGGAGGAAATGATCACCGTGCGCCGCTCGTCCTGCACCGCTTCCAGAAGTTCCGGAAAGAGGTCGCTTTTGGACACCGCGTCGAGCCCGGTCAGCGGCTCGTCGAGCAGCAGCATGTCGGGGCGGTGCGCCAGGGCCATCACCACGGCAAGCTTGGTCTTTGCCCCGAAGGAGAGGGTGTTGATCCGCTCCTCCGTGTCGAGGCGCATCCGCTTGAGCAGGGAGTGGCAGTAGGCGTCGTCCCAGGCCGGGTAGTGGGGGCGGAGGAAACGGATAAGCCGGCCAACAGTCCGCCAGGGGGAGTAGTCAAGCTCGGGGCTGACATACCCAACGCGGCGCTTCACGGCAACCTCGTCCCGCTCGTGGTCGAGACCGAACACGGAAATGGTTCCGCCGTCCAGCGCGCCCATGCCCATCACCAGGTCTATGCTGGTGCTCTTTCCCGCCCCGTTGGGGCCGATCAGCCCGTAGATGCACCCCGGGGGCGCGGTGAGGTCCAAGGGGCCAAGCGTGAACCTGGGGAAACGTTTCAGCACTCCCCGAAACTCCAGAGTGGCGGCGGTCATTTCCTCTCCTCCTTTGTATGGTGACGATTCCAAATGTCCGCGACGATGCGGTTCAATTCTTCCAATGTCATTCCCAGTGCCGTGCCGTCCGTCACCGCCTGGGCAAGGCGTTCCTGGACCTCCGATCGCTGGGCGGAACGGCTTTTCTCAACGCCATCCTCGGAGACGAAGGTGCCGATTCCCTGTTTCCGGTAGATGATCCCCTCGCGTTCCAGGTCCTCGTAGGCCCGCTTGACGGTGATCAAACTCACAAGAAGGTCTTCGGCGAGGGCGCGGAAAGAGGGAAGGGGGCTTCCCGGCGGCAGGGTTCCCGCGCTGATCGCCTGCTTGAGCCCGTCAATGACCTGCTGATACAGCGGCGGCTGCCCGGCAGCCGTGGTGATGGGCGGCAGTGAAATCCGCTTGGAAGGGGATGGGCTCATGACTGTCTATATACACCATATACAGCACGATGTCAAGCCTTTTCCTCGGGGCAAGCCCACTACATGCCCCGCGAGAAGTGACTGCGGGCGGATGGACGGCCCTCGGATGCTTTGTTGTCCCAGCGGGACATCCGCATAGGGCCCGGGCAGGCCGTCTGCCACCAGCTCAGCGCCGGGTCCGCACAGCGCGCAGCGCCTTGGAGTGCGGTAGCTTGCTGCCGCCTTTCTTCGCGTGGGCTTGCCCGCGCGGGGGCACACGAGAAACGACCGCAGGACCGCGTTTGCACGGGGCCGCCCGCTGGGGCGACCCCGTGTGCGTCTGTGAAAGGGATGCTCCTCATCCACCGGGTGAGACGGTCCTGCCGGGAAAGAAGAGGGCGCGGCAAGCGGCGCACCCGGGAAGAGGGCGCGGCAGGCGGCGCACCCGGGAAGAGGGCGCGGCAGGCGGCGCACCTGGGAAGAGGGCGCGGCAGGCGGCGCACCCGGGAAGAGGGCGCGGCAAGCGGCGCACCCGGGAAGAGGGCGCGGCAAGCGGCGCCCCTACATGCCTGCGCCTTGGGTATGCGCCTGTAGGGGCGCCGCTTGCCGCGCCCTAGAGTGGACGCATGGGCCGTCGCTTATCCGGCGATCCGGCTGTTGACCCACTCCCCCTCGATCCGCGCGATTCCCCGGATGAGCGTGGGACGGCGGTCCGGGGGCAGGAGGGAGAAGAGGGCGGTGGCCTCTTCGAGCGTTTCGCGGGCGAGGCGGAGTCCGTCGCGTTCCTGTGCCGTCCATTTGGCGGGGCTCTTCGCGGTGGCGGATTCCAGAGTGCGGGTGAGTTCCAATCCCGCCTCCAGGACGCTCTCATCGGAAAGCGCTCGCAGGAGGGCGGTCAGCGCGTCGGCCAACTCCAGGAAGGGCTGTTTCGGAAGCGGTGCCAGAACGGCGGAGAGTCTTTCGTCCTCCGGGGGGGTGCGGGGGGGGACGTCCGCGTCCTGGAAAGCCCGCGCCACGAGTTCCTCCACACGGCGCACCTTCTCAAAGGTGTCCAGTGTGAGCCGGCCCGCCTGCGCCGCCGCGGGTAGTTTTCTGCCCAGCCGCCAGAAGGCGGACAGCGCGACAGACAGCAGGGACCGGAGGCGGCCCGGGGAGCGAAGCAGGTGATGGAGCGTCTCGAAGGCCTCGTTGAGTCTCCGGCGCTCTTCAGGCTCCGGGTAGACCCGTCCCAGCACGAAGGCCTGAAAGGCGGCCACGGTGCCGGCGGAAATGCCCGCGAACTCCTCCACGCCTGCGAGGGCATCCGGAGCATAACGCCGTTCCAGCCCGGCCCGCAGGAACGCGATGGCCAGGGCTTCATGGGAACTGCAAGGCTCAAGGACGTTACTCATGCCTGGGCGGCTCCTGCGGCACGCCGCCAAGGGGGGTGTTCCAGGTGCGCCTGCCGAGAATCCCCAGCGGGGTCAGCATGGGGAGCATCCACAGGGGACTCCACCAGCCGATACCCCCGGCGGAGGTTCCGCCGAACGCTAACCAGGCCCATGCCGCGGAAAGGACCACGAGGAGATACAGGGGCGTCATCAGTTTCCAATAGGGGGTGTCCGGCCTTCTCCACGGGGAAAACCGGTGGACGCAGACCAGGGAGCAAACGAACAGCGCCATGCCCGTGACGGCGGCTGCCGGCTGCCCCATGAAAAGAAAAACAACCGCCAGAATGCCGACCCACAGAAAGGCCCCCAGCCAGCCCAGGGCCCATCCGGCCTTCTCTCCCGCGCGCGCATTATTCATGGTTCTTCCTTTGCGCAAACACCCGCCCCCTTGCGGGGAAGCCGGGCACTGTCGTCACTCCCTTCATTTCCCGTATCCCCCCTCCAGCTCCACGGTGAACGTGATCTCCTCCAGAGCGGGGCAGACCCCGCCGTCATCGGCAAGCACATGCTTCACCATGGACAGCTTTCCTCGCCCGAACCGGCGCACCGCCTCAATGTCCTCCGGTGTCGGCGAAACATGGCTGTCGGGCCCCTGAATGGACTTGCCGACCTCGGGGGAAAAAATGAACTCGCGGGGATCGCGGGGGCCGGCCTCCGCGTTGTGCGGCCGGTCGGGGCAGGCCGCCGGATCGTCCAGAAACTGCCAGCCCTCGATTTCCCGGGGGTTGGGCACGAAATGCAGGGGAGGGGTGAGGCGGGCAAGGTCCTCCTCGCGGCCCACCTCCTGCACCCTGATGGTCCATCCCTTGTCCATGGGCGAGAGCACGAGCGCGAACCGTCCGCCGAAAGGCCTTCGGTACTCGGTCCCCCGGCGCGCCCTCCCCTGAAAGGATTCCTTGAAGACAGGGTACCGGAAACGGTTGAGAAAGGTTGTCCAGGACATCTCCTGATGGTCTCCCTCGCCGCCGTCTATGCTGCCCGAGACCTTCCCGTCCGCCACACGGAGCCAGTACTCCCCGCAATGGGAGAGGGCGTGGCCGTTGCCGGGTTTCGACCCCGGCCCGTCCAGCGCCAGCACCCACTCCGACCCCGCAGGAAACGCCTCCAGCGGGGGCCGGCACAGCATGCCGTCCCCCATGCCAATCCGCATGCCTGAATCCAGGAGCCCCCCCTGCAACACGTCGCTCACGAGGAAATCCATGCAGGGGGCGTCATCGGTGTGGTGCCGAATCACCGTCCCCCGGACCACGAGGAGGCTCCCCGGGGCCACTTTCAGAAAAGGCCCCTCCCACGAGCAGGAGCAGGCGTGGGCAGTTCCCGCCGTGATCAGGGAGCAGAGAACAACCGCAGCGACGAGTGTGGATGACCGCCTCATGTGACTGCTCCAAGTGTCAACCCGCCGAGTCTATACCAGCCGGACGGTCTTGTCAACCGGGTTGGGCGGGACCTCGCCGGCCCGATGCCACGGGAACAAGCGGGGCGCGGACACTGTTAGCAAAAACAGACGGCGGCACTGGGTCCGCCGGGCTCACAGGAGGAAAACGTATGATTTCCCACATTGAACCCAAGGACAACGTGGTTTTTCCCTGCACCGCCGAGGTGGAGGGCGAGACCTTCCGTTTCACCCTGATGGACGGGAGCGAAAAGGACCTGCTGGAGCGCTTTGGCGCGGGCCTGGAGGGGGCCGACCGGGTGTTCATGCGCATGGACCTCACCAACGCAAAGTGCATTGAGGACTGGGCGGAAAACGTCGTTGCGGGCCGCACCCGTTCCGTGCTGGTGTGGAATGGGGCAGGGGACATGGTGGGTTTTGCCAGTCTTCACCAGAACAAGCTGCTTTGGACACGCCACATCGGCGAGATGCGCATTTTCCTCCTCGGCCAATACCGGATGAGGGGACTGGGTCGCCTGGTTGCCGGCATGGTGCTGGGGCTGGCCCGGACAGAGAGCCTTCAGATTGTGTTTGTGAACATACCCCGGCTCCAGCCGGAAATCCAGGAGGTCTTGCGCCACATGGGCTTCCAGGCGGAGGCCCTGCTGGCCGACTGGCTCATTGACCCCGAGGGGAACACCCACGACATGATCGTTATGGCCTACCGCTTCAAGGAACGGGCCCTGGCCGGCGGAGACTGACGAATGCCGGACTCGGCAATCGGACCCGGTCTTGTCCCGCCCCCGGACAAACAAAATGTCGTGGTGCGTTTATTCGTAGACCACAACATCGTGTATAATGGCCGCCATGGCACGGAGTCATGCAACATCAGCCGGGATGACCCCGTTTGACCGGCGCCGCGCCCTCCCCCCGGGAGGGATGCTCTTGCTTCTTGCACTGGTGTGCGGTGCGGGTCACGCCGCCCAACAATCGTATTCTGTGCGCTTCGAAGGCGATGTCTCCCGCGACCTGATCGGGGAACTGCGGGACATTTCTGACAGCGTGCAGTTGCGGGACAGGGAGCCCCCCTCAGAAAACCTCCTCCAACGCCGCGCGGAACGCGACGGGGAACGGTTTACCGACCATTTTCACGCCTTCGGATATTTCGACGCCCACGTTTCGTCGGCGGTCACCGGGGAGGAGGGGGCCCGCTCGGTCGTCTTCTCCCTGAACACAGGCCCCCAGTACACCGTTTCAGAAGTCTCCTGCCGGGTGGTGGAGGATTCCGGATCGGTGCGGCAGGAAGAGCCGGGGGCGGACCTGTCCAAAGCGCTGGCCCCCGGGGATCCGGCGCTGTCCCGCGCCATTCTGGACGCGGAGGAGCGGTATCAAAAGCGTTTCCTGGAGGCGGGCCACCCCTTTTGCGAGGTGCTGCCCCGCGATGTGGTGGTGGACCGCGGGAACCGCACGGTCGCCGTCACCTACACCCTGAGGCCGGGCCCGCAGGCGGTCTTTGGGCCGACAACCATTGAGGGCCTTGCGGATGTGGGCGAGGACACCGTCCGCCGGATGCTCCCCTGGCGCGAGGGCGATGTCTGCCGCCGCTCGGCACTGGAAAAGGCGCGGCGCCGACTCCAGGAGAGCGGGCTGTTCGCCCTCATTCAGATCACCCCGGAACCGGGCAAAGACGGCCCGGCGACGGCGGCGATGCGGGTGGTCCTGACGGAGCGAAAGCACCGGTCGGTGGGGCTCGGCGTGGACTACCGCAGCGACGACGGCCCCGGCGCGCGGGCCTTCTGGGAACACCGCAACCTGTCGGGGCTCGGACGGCGGCTGCGGATGTCCGGCGAACTGTCGGAGCTGGAGCCCGGGCTGGAGGTGGCCTACGACAACCCCTTTTTCCTGCGCGACGACCAGAGCCTCTCGCTGGCCTTCAAGGGCTCGCGGCTGGACCCCGACCCCTATGAGAGCCGGAGCCTTTCCCTTTCCGGGACGGTAGAGCGCCGCCTCTCGGAGGTGCTGCGGTTAAGCGGCGGGCTGAAGCTCCGCTTTGCGACCGTGGAGCAGCGGAGGCAGGAGGAGGATTTCCTGCTGCTTTCCTCCCCGTGGCGGCTGACGCTGGACCGGCGCGATGACCGGCTCGACCCGGCCTCCGGGTTCCTGCTTACCGTCCTTGAGGAGCCCTTCGTGGATCTCGGGGACGCGGACGTGTTCTTCACCCGCCAGGAAATCGGGGGCTCGTGGTACAAGGCGCTGGATGCGGAGGAAAACTGGGTATTCGCCGTGCGCGCGCGGCTGGGCTCCATCACCGGGGACGTGCTGGAGGACATTCCCGCCGACACGCGCTTCTACGCGGGCGGCGGCGGGTCCGTGCGCGGTTACGGGTTTGAAAAGATCGGCCCCGAGGAATGTGGGGAGGTCACCGGCGGCCGGTCGCTGGCGGAAGGGTCCGTGGAGATGCGCAGACGGCTCACCGAGCGCCTGGGCCTGGCCGTCTTTGTGGACGGCGGCGCGGCGTTCCGCTCGACCCTTCCCGATTTTAGCGAGGACATTCGCTGGGGCGCGGGCATGGGGTTGCGCTACTACACCCCCATAGGCCCCGTCCGCCTCGATGTCGCCACGCCGCTGAACCCGCGCTCCGGGACCGACGACCCCGTGCAGGTCTATGTCAGCGTCGGGCAGGCGTTCTAGGCCATGGCTTCCGCGGTCGGCAAAGCCCCCCGGTCCCGTTTTCGGCGGCGACTGGGTGTCTTCGCGCTGGCCGCGGTCCTGTTGCCGGTCCTGCTGTTTGTTGCCGTGCAGACCCCCCCCGGGAAGCGCCTCGCCGTCTCCCTGATCGCGGAACGGGTCGCGGCGCGCACCCCGTTCTCCCTTGAGGCCGTCGGGCTGCGCGGGGTCATCCCTTTTTCCCTCTCCATGGACAAGGTGATTGTCCGCGATGTTCAGGGCGCCTGGCTTGAAATCCGGGACGTCTCCGCGCGCGGTGACGGGGCGTCCCTCCTCCGCGGGCGGTTTTGCCTCAAGAGCGTTCATGTCGGAGAGGTGCGTCTGGACAGACGTCCGGTCAAGCCCCGCCGTCTCCGGGTGCCCATGCTCCCGTTGGTGCGGTGGTGGCCCGGTGTGGGGGATCTTTTCGTTGACTCAATCACGCTGGACGGGGCGGTGTTTGGCCAGCAGGCGGTGTATGCGGCCGGCGGGCGCGTGGACTGGAGGGGATGGGGCAAAGTCCCAAGCATGGAACTGTCGGCCCGGCGGACCGACGGTCCGGCCTCCGAGGTGTCGCTGTCGCTGTCCCATCCGGAAGGAACGCCCCAACTTGCCCTTTCCGTTTCGGACGCGGGGATCGTGCCCGCGTTCTTCGCGCTCCCCGGCCCGTTCTCGGCGAGCCTGAAGGGGGGCGGCGGACGGGCGGACTGGAAGGGAACGCTCACCGCCGCACTCGGCGGAGAGGTTCTTCTGGAGGGGAATCTCGATGTCCGTTCGGGGGACTTGACCGAGATCACGGGAACCCTCTCCGCACGGCCCCCGGACGTGCCGCGCATGGCGCCGGTGCGCCGCCTGTTCGGTCCGCGCCAGGACATGGAAGTGGCGCTCTCGGTGACCCAGGGTGGACATTGGTCGTTGGGCGGCGCGACGGTGACGGGGGGAACCCTGCATCTGTCCCTTTCCGGGGACTATGACCTGTCCGCCCGGACTGCGAACTTGTCCGGCAGCCTGTCCGCGCCGGACGGTCTGCCGGAGGCTTTCGCCCCCTGGGTCGCCCTCGACGCGACCCGCGGGGTGGCGGGGTCTTTCTCTTTCAAAGGGCCGGTCGGCACACCCGTCGCCACGCTGACGGTGACGCAGGGCGACCGCGCCCTCCTCCATCTTGAACAGGTGGCGTCGCTTGGCGGCACGAAGGCGGTGTCCGGGCGTCTGCTGGTGGATATTCCCCGCAAATGGCTTCGAGCGGGGGGGGAGAACCCCCTACTCGAAGGGCCTTGGCGGGTGTTGGACACTGTTTCCTGGCAGGAGGGGAGGGTGCGTATTCACCGGCTGGACGTCGTGGGAAACGCCGGCCGCCTCGTGTTTGCGGGCTCAGCCGCGCCCGGGGCGTCTCTTTTGGAGGGGACGGTGCATGCCGTTTCCGGGGTGTCCGGGCCCTTCAAGGGACTGCATGCGGACTCCATGGCTGTCGGGGCGTCCATCCGCATGAACACGGACGAGAAGTCCATCACCGGGCGAATGGAGATGGCGGGTGTGCGTTCTGCCGTGGCGGCGGCCGCGAGGCTGGGCGGGGACTTCTCCCTCCGTCAACCCGGCGGGTGGCGGGAGTGGGGCGCAGACCCCGAATACGACCTTCATTTGACCGGGGACAACGCGCGCATCAAAGACCGTGTGCTGAAATCCGCGCGACTTGGGGCGCGGGGCGTTTTCTCCCCCGGGAAAGGGCTGGAGGCGGCCGCGCTGCATCTGGAGCTCCCGGAGATGGACGCACAGGTGGAGGGCGCGGGCAGGCTCTCCCTGGACGGAACCGTCTCCTGCGACGCACGGGTCCATGCGGGGAACCTCGGCGCGTTCTCCAGCGGGCTCCCGGTCTCCGGCGGTGTCGAGGCGCGGGTGGCCGCATCGGGGAACTACAAGAATCTCGAGGCGGAGGGAACCCTGTCCGCCACCTCGGACGGGCTCTCCGGACTTCCGCAGGTCCTGCGTCCCGTCGAAGGGCAGAAGATCGTCTGTGCCGCCAGCTGGCGTGCAGACCGAAAAGGTGTTTCCCTTTCAGAAGTGGATGTGGAGACGCCCGTGGGGGAAGTTGCCGGGAAAGGACGTTATTCTTCCCCCGACGACACTTTTTCGGCCGAAGGCACGGTAAAACTTGACGATCTTTCCGTGCTTTCAGGCATGACCACCGCCCACTTGGACGGTCGGGGGGAACTGTCCGTCTCCCTTTCGGGCAGGCCGTCCGATTTTTCGGCCAAGGGAAACCTGTCTGCGTCCAGCCTCCGGATGAGGGGACTATCCCTTTCCTCCCTGGGGGCCGACTTCGACCTCAAGGGGTTGCCGGACCATGTGTACGGGCCGTTTCGCGTGTCCGTCAAGCCCGGGGAGGACGTTCCGGATGTCACGGTTAAGGGTCGGCTGGCAGCGGACAGGGACCGGGTCTCCCTGGACAAGGTGTCCCTGCTGAGCGGACCCAACACGGCCTCCGGGAGGCTATCCTACGACCGCAACACGGGGACGCTCTCCGGCCGGGGGGAGGCGGCCCTCCCCGACCTTTCGCCCTTCGGGCGCATGTTGGGCGCCGAACTGCGGGGCGGTGGACAGATCAAGGGCGAACTGCTCCGGAAGGGCGCCGGTGTTACGACAAACGCAGTCTTCTCCCTTGACGCGGTGACCACCCCGTGGTTTGCGGCAAAGCGCGCGGAAGGGGATCTCTCCTGCGACACGAAGGACGGTGCGGCGCCCGTGCGGGCAACCCTCCGCGCGCAGGGCGTGGAGCACGGGGCCTTTCTTCTGGACACCCTTCAGGCCGAGGTCCGGGGCGCGGTGGAGGACGCGGCGGTTTCCTGGAACGCTTCGGGCTCCCTCCCGTCGGACGGCTCCGCGTTCGGGGTGTCCGGCGATGGGCGGTTTTCCGTGCTGGACCAGAAGGTCAGGTTGGACAGGGTGGAGGGGCAGGTCGGGGAGGTCCGGGTTAAGGCCGCTCAACCGTTGACGCTGAGCCGCCGCGCGCCCGAAACGCGCGTGGAGGGGGCTTTCACCATCGGAGACAAAGGCCGGGTGGATGGGTCGTTTATGGCCGCCCAGCCGGGACCGGTCGCGGAAATCACCTGGAGCGGGGTTCCGCTGTCGGCTGCCCGCGCGGCCGGGCTTCCCTTCTCCGGGGGGGACTGTTCCGGTCACCTTTCCCTTGGTGGCGGGTGGCAGAGGACGCGGGTGGGATTGAAATGCACGGCATCCGGGGCGGTCCTCTCGGGCGGTGCCGCCGACAGTCCGCCGATGGACGCGGAATGGACGCTGGACAGCGGGGACGGCGGCACGGACCTCTCCCTGACCGTGAATGCCGGCGCCGCCGGACGGGTGGAAGGCAAGGGGCATGTCGGTGCGTGCCCCGGAATGAGCCCCCTCACCCTGATGCCGGACGCCGGGGCCGCTGTGGAGTGTGAAGGGAGGGCGGAGGCCGATCTGGAGGCGCTTGCGGGCGCGTTGGCGCTTCTGGACCATGTGGCGTCCGGACACGCCTCCGGCGGGTTCAAGGTGCGCGGGACCTGGGGCGCGCCCCTGCTGACCGTGGACGGCGCGGTAAAGGATGCCAGATACGAGAACCTCAAGACGGGGACCCTGCTGGAGGGCATCGCGGGCCGCATCAGTTCCGAAGGGAACAAGGTCACGTTCTCAGGATTCAAGGCGCGGGCTGGACAGGGCACGGTGACGGCGGACGGTCATGCGGCTGTCTCTTTCACAGAGGGCGCCTCGGTGAAAATCGCCGTGTCCATGGACCGTGCGCTGCTGGCGAGGACGGACCGTGTGCAGGCCACCGCAGACGGCACACTCACCATCGGCGGCCCGCTGAGCCACCCGGAGGTCTCAGGCAGGCTGGTGTTTTCCCAGGTGGAAGTGACGATGCCCGAGCAGCCCGCAGGGCGCGTGAACGTCGTTGCATTCAGGGAAAAGGGGACGGCTCCGGAGGCCTCTCCGCCGGAGGCACCCGTGAAACGCGCCGCGCCGCCCCTGGACATGAATGTGGAACTCGAGTTTCCCGGCCGCTGTTTCGTGCGCGGCCCCGTGCTCGACTCGGAATGGCGCGGGGGGCTGAAGATGGCGGGAACGGTGGGGGAGCCGGTCCTCAACGGCCAGATGACCGCCGTGCGCGGCCATGCCGGCCTCCTTTCCACCCGGTTTTCCCTGGAGAACAGCACGGTGTCGTGGAACGGCCCCATGAGAAACCCCTATCTCGGCGTTCGGGGAACCGCGCAGTCGGCCGGCACCGGGGTGGAGCTTGCGATCACGGGCCCCCTCTCCGACGCGCAGCTGACGCTGACCTCCAGCCCGGCCATGCCGCAGGATGAGATTCTCTCCCAGCTCCTGTTCCGGCGGAACCTCGCCAAAATATCGCCGGTACAGGCGGTCCAACTGGGGCGCGTGGCCCGGCTGTTCAGCGGGAAAACCAGCGTGGTGGAGCTGATGACGGGGTTCATGCGTCTGCCCGGCGTGGACATGTTCGACATCCGCACGGGCGAGCAGGCGGACGAGGCCGTGGTGGGCGCGGGAAAGTACATCAACGAGCGCATCTACATCGAGGTGGAGCAGGGAACCGCCGCCGACAGCGGCAAAGTCTCCGCCGAGGTCGGCGTCACGCCGAACATCTCGGTCAAGGGCGACGTGGGCGCCCGCGAGCGAAGCGGCGTGGGCGTCTTCTGGAAGCACGACTACTGAGAGTCATGGACCACGCCTGTGGATCGTGGCGGCAAGAGGTGGCACGGGCTTCCAGCCCGTGTTTTGGGTCATGAACGAGGCCCAAGAACCACGGGCTGGAAGCGCGTGTCACCTCAGCGTTCTTCTCAGAACGACAGCAGGCATTGCCAGATGTAGACGTAGGCCAGGGTGTCCACGTTTTCCCAGATGCGCTGCGCGAGGGCCTCGTCGCCGGAGACCACGGGGATCTCGGCGCGCTTCTTCGCCCACGGGAAGCACACAAAGGGTGGAACGTTCCCCTGGGGGATCGCGTCCGGCTGCGAAGCGGGGACGGGCTTCAACTCGGGAACCGCCGGGGCCGCGCCGTAGACGCCGTACTCCCGCGTGAAATCCGTCATGGCCTTCACGTTCTCGATCCTGGCGTCGTTCTGCACGATGCACGAGGCGTCCATGACGTACCCGCCGTTCGGCGCGCAGGTGTCAATGAGCTCGCGGCATTTCGCGGTGACCTCGTCCGGCGTGCCGTAGGTGAGCATCGCGTTCGGAACGCCACCGGTGAGGCAGAACTTGTCCCCCAGCGTCTTCGCGGCCGCCTGCGGGTCGGTGCGGTCGAGATGGAACACGATGGACTGCTCCGGAAGCTCGGCAAAACTCTCCAGATGGGCCGTCCAGTCGCCCTCGGCGTAGAAAAGCGTCTGGTGCCCCCGCGCCCAGAACTCCTCGATGATCGGCTTGAGCGTCGGCCAGAAGAAGGTGTTGTACTGCTCCATGGTCACAAAGGGCGTGCAGCCCCGGTGCATCCAGAAGCCAATGGGCACGTTCTTGTCCGGGTCCGCGCCTGACAGGCCCATCTGCAGCAGGTGCGGCATCAGGGCGCGGCACGCCGCCATGACCTTGTCCGGCTGCTCCAGCAGGTCCATCGTCAGGCCGAGGTACCCGCGCAGCTTGTCCCCGATGATGTCCAGCGGCGCTTTAAAAATGCCGGAGATGGCCGAGGCCGTGCCGCATTCCGTGCGCAGCTTCTCCCCCTGGGGCCCGAAGGCGTTGAAGTAGTTCAGCATTGCCATGCCGCCCTTGAGGAAGGACAGGTTGTTCTGGAACGTGTTCGGGCTGCCGGGGGGGACCGCCTCCGTGGACACGCGGGGCAGCCACACGTTGAACAGAAACCCCGTGGGGTCGGCGATAAGCTGGTCATACTCGTCCGCCCGCATGAAGGACTGGTCCTCCGGCGGCTCCTTGTACTGGAACCCCGTGTCCGGGGCCACGTCCAGCCCGGGGACGCCGTAATACCGCAGGCCGATGGTCTGCGTCAGACCCGTCCAGACATACACCATGTTCCCCACCACGGCGTCCCAGTCATACTCCGCCGCGCAGCGGCGCGCCGCCAGAAAGGCGTTCTCGTAGTCGTGCGTGACCTCCTGGCACGTCATGCCGCAGTGCTTCGCCGTGAACTCTGCCACAAAGGGCCGGATCGGCACCCGGTCCGGCTTGCCGTTCCGCATCGCCGTCACATAGCGGTTCAGGCGCTCCTGGTACAGTGTTTCCATCTCAGTGGACATGGGCGAACCTCCGGTTGGTTGACAAAGGTAGACTAGGGAAAAGAACCGGGTTTTTCAAGTTTTGGGGGGCGGGCGAATGGGCAAACTTACTGCCCGAGCCGGAGGGAGGTGGACGGAGTGGACGTTGTGGACAGTGCTGACGGAAACCGGTGTTCTATCCAGGCGGGTTGGTGCGGGTCTGCGCTTGATCCCGCGCTGTTGTCCGGGGGCGCAAGTGTTTGCACGACAGCGGTTTTGTGTGCTAAAATGGCCACCCCTTGCGCCCGAAGTCTGTTTTTGCGGCGGGCGCGCGGAAGAGGGACACCAAGAGCATGCGCCGCCCTGTGCGGCATGGTTTCTGAAAGGAGATTTCCCCGTGAAAAAGGACATTCATCCGGCCAACTACCGCGAGGTGGTTTTCTTGGACGCGGGCGCGGGCGCCCAGTGGTTGACCAAGTCCACGATCAAAACGGACAAGACCATCGAGGTGGACGGCAAGACCTACCCGCTTCACCGGGTGGACATTTCCAGCGCGTCGCACCCGTTCTACACGGGCAAGCAGAAGTTCGTGGACAGCGAGGGACGCGTGCAGCGGTTCCAGAAGAAGTTCAAGTAGTCCGCGCCGCCCTCCGCCATGGACACCCCCATGCGTGACAGGCTCCGCTCCGTGGCGGAGGAGTACGACCGGCTTTCCGGGGAGATGGCCTCCCCGGAGGTCGCCATGGACCCCCAGCGCTACATGAAACTTGCACGCCGCCACGCCGAAATGTCGGCCATTGTGGCGGCGTTTCGCCAGTATGAGCGCAGTGAGGAGAGCCTCGAGGAGGCCCTTTCCATGCTGGAGGGGGAGACGGACGAGGAGATGCTGGCCATCGCGCGGGAGGAGCGCGACCTGGCGCGGGCCGACCAGGCGCGGCTCGACGAGGAGCTCCGCCTGCTGCTGGTCCCCAAGGACCCCCTGGACGAGCGCAACACCATTGTGGAAATCCGCGCCGGAACCGGCGGGGACGAGGCCGCGCTTTTCGCAGGCGACCTGTTCCGCATGTACAGCCGGTATGTGGAAGTGCGCGGGTGGCGGGTGGAGGTCCTGAGCTCCAACCCGACCGGCCTCGGCGGCTACAAGGAACTCACCTTCCAGGTCACCGGCGATTCGGTGTACAGCAGTTTCAAGTGGGAGGGCGGGGTGCACCGGGTCCAGCGGGTGCCGGAGACGGAGGCCCAGGGCCGCATCCACACCTCCGCCGTCACGGTGGCCGTGCTGCCGGAGGCCGAGGAGGTGGACGTCCAGATTGACCCCAACGACCTCCAGATAGATGTGTACCGGTCTGGCGGCCCCGGCGGCCAGAGCGTGAACACCACGGATTCGGCGGTGCGCGTGACGCACAAGCCCACGGGGCTGGTGGTGATCTGCCAGGACGAGAAGTCGCAGCACAAGAACAAGGCACAGGCCCTGCGCGTGCTGCGGGCCCGCCTGCTGGACATGAAGGTGCGCGAGGAGGAGGAGCAGCGCGCCGCCGCCCGGAAGAGCCAGGTGCGCTCCGGCGACCGCAGCGAGAAAATCCGGACCTACAACTACCCGGAAAACCGCGTCACGGACCACCGCATCCACCTCTCCCTCTACAAGCTCAGGCAGGTGCTGGAGGGCGACCTTCAGGACTTCATTGACGCCCTCACCGCCGCCGACCGCGCGGCCCGCCTCACGGAAACCACCTGACATGGCCGCCCCGCTGGGCGAAACCCTGCGCAGGGCGGAGGAGAGGCTGGCGGCGGTTTCGGACTCCCCCCGGCTTGACGCGGAAATCCTGCTGGCGCACGCCGCGGGATTGACCCGCGCGGGGCTCCTCGCCCGGCTGCGCGACGCGGTGGACTGTCCCGGGTTTGAAACCCTGCTGGCCCGGCGTCTTGCCCATGAGCCGGTGGCCTACATCCTCGGCGAAAAGGAGTTCTTCTCCCTCCCGTTTCACGTCGCCCCGCCCGTGCTGATTCCCCGGCCCGAAACGGAACACCTCGTGGAGACGGCTCTGGAGCGGGTCACGGAGGCGGGACCGAACGCCGCGCCCCGCCTGCTGGACCTCTGCACCGGGTCGGGCTGCGTGGCCGTCACCCTCGCGCGGCAACTGCCGGAATGCCGGATGACCGCGACCGACATTCACCCCGCCGCCCTCGCCCTCGTTGCGAGAAACATCGCACGCCACTGCGTCGCGGTGTCGCTGTACGCTGGGGATCTGTTCGACGCCCTGCCCGCGGGTGCGGAGCCTTTCGACGGTATCGTTTCCAATCCCCCCTATGTGGAGGAGGATGACTGGGAAGGATTGGCCGCCGACATCCGGCTCTACGAGGACCGGGCGGCGCTCGTGTCGGGAAGGGACGGCCTTGACCTCATCCGTCGCATTGTCCGGGAATCAAGGGCGCATCTGCGTCCAGGCGGCTGGCTGGCCTTCGAGATCGGCGAGCGGCAATACCCCGCCGCGGAGGGCCTCCTTCGGGACGAGGGATACACCGGCATCCGCCCGACCCATGACCTCGCGGGCATCGCCCGCGTGGTCTCCGCGGTCTTGCCGGGCTGACGTTCCCCTGAACGCCGGACACGATGAGACAGCGGGCCTTCCCACCATCCCATACTTCCCATAGCTCTCCTTCGTTTCTGCCCGGCGACCGGGTTTCCCCCGCTCTTGCGGGCGTGTTATGCTCGTGTGACCAGCAGGGAGGGAGCGTCATGAGCGATCCGGCGGCACCTACCAGAAGAATGCAGGACCATCCGGAGGAGGAACGCCCCCGGGAGCGCCTGGTGACCGCGGGTGCGGGGGCGCTCAAGGACGCGGAGCTGCTCGCAATTCTTTTTCGCACGGGGTCGAGGGAGTTCAACGCGCTGCGGCTGGCGGAGGAGCTTGTGCTGGCCTTTCGCGATCTGCGCGGGGTGGCCCGCGCCTCGCTGGAGGAGCTTCAGCAGGTGAAAGGGGTCGGGCGTGTGAAGGCCATCGAGATCAAGGCCGCCCTGGAGCTGGGGCTGCGTCTGGCGACCCACCACCACAGCCACGACATCAAAGAGCGCATGGACCGCCCGGAGGCGGTTCACAGTTATCTCAAGCACCGGTTCAAGGAATACGAGACGGAGCATTTCGTGGCGCTGCTGCTGAACACGAAGAACGTGCTGCTGCGCTTGGTGGAGATTTCCCACGGGGGGCTGGACGAGACCGTGGCCGCGCCGCGTGACGTGTTCCGCCAGGCCGTGCGGGAGGGCGCGTCCGGGGTGGTGGTGGCGCACAACCACCCCAGCGGCGACCCGGAACCCAGCCGGGCCGACCTGATGCTCACCCAGCGCCTGAAAGAGGCCGCCGACATCATCGGCGTCCGCCTGCTGGACCACGTGATCTTCGGCGACGGGGACCGCTACGTCAGCCTCAAGGAGCGCGGGCAGATGTGAGAAGCCCCCGGCTCGCGGGGAACCGGGGGCTGGCAGGTCCAAAGGGGGAGGGGGTTACGCGATGTAGGTGGACGCCGCCGTGTTGCCGCCGCGTCCGGTCCAGTTCGTGTGGAACCACTCCCCGCGCGGCTTGTCCACCCGCTCGTAGGTGTGCGCGCCGAAGTAGTCGCGCTGGGCCTGGAGCAGGTTGGCGGGGAGCCGCCCGGAGCGGTAGCCGTCGAAGAAGTTCAGGGCCGACGCGATGGCCGGCATCGGCACGCCCATCTCCACCGCCTTGGCGACCACACGCCGCCACGCCGCCTGCGCCTTCGTGATGACATCGGCGAAGAAGGGGTCCAGCAGGAGGTTTTCCAGGCCCGGGTTGCGGTCGAAGGCCTCCTTGATCTTGCCGAGGAAGACCGAGCGGATGATGCAGCCGCCGCGCCACATGAGCGCGATGCCGCCGTAGTTCAGGTTCCAGCCGTAGTGGGCCGCCGCCGCGCGCATGAGCTGGTAGCCCTGCGCGTAGCTGACCAGCTTGGAGGCGTAGAGGGCCTGCCGCAGGTCGTCCACAAAGGCGTCGCGGTCGCCGCTGAACGCCGTCCCCTGGGCGGGGAACACCTTGGCGGCGCGCACACGCTCGTCCTTGAGCGCCGAGAGGCAGCGGGCGAAGACCGCCTCGCCGATGAGCGTGAGGGGCTGGCCCTCGTCCAGGGCTGCGATGGCCGTCCATTTTCCGGTGCCCTTCTGGCCGGCCGTGTCCAGGATCAGGTCCACCACCTCGTTGCCCTCCTCATCCTTGAATCCGAGGATGTCGCGGGTGATTTCGACGAGGTAGGAGCAGAGTTCCGCGTTGTTCCAGTCCGCGAAGACCTTGTGCATCTCGGCGTTTGTCAGGCCGAGGCCCTGGCCCATGAGCTGGTAGGTCTCGCAGATCATCTGCATGTCGCCGTACTCGATGCCGTTGTGGACCATTTTCACGAAATGGCCCGCGCCGCCCTCGCCGACCCAGTCGCAGCAGGGCTCGCCCGCGTCCGTCTGGGCGCAGATGGTCTGGAAGATGTCCTTGACGTGCGGCCAGGCCGCCGGAGACCCGCCCGGCATCATGGACGGCCCGAGGAGCGCGCCCTCCTCGCCGCCGGAGACGCCGGTGCCGATGTAGAGCAGGCCCTTGCCTTCCACATACTGCGCGCGGCGGATGGTGTCCGGAAAGTGGCTGTTGCCGCCGTCAATGATGATGTCGCCGGGCTCCAGATGGGGGAGCAGCAGCTCGATGAAGTCGTCCACGGCCTGGCCGGCCTTCACCAGCAGCATGACCTTGCGCGGGCGCTTGAGGCTGGCGCAAAGGTCCTCAATGCTGTGCGCGCCGTAGAACCGTTTCCCGGCGCCGGGCCCGCCGATGAAGTTGTCCACCTTCTTCACCGTGCGGTTGAACACCGACACGCCGAAGCCCTTGCTTTCCATGTTAAGCACGAGATTCTCGCCCATGACTGCCAGGCCGATCAGCCCGATATCCATCTTCTCAGACATTCCTGTGGACTCCTTTGGTTGGGGACTCGATGAAGGGGACGGACCCTCCGCGCGGGAAGGGTATTCCCGGAAACGTGAAAAAGTATAGCAAACCGCCGGGCCGCGTTTCTCCCCCGGGATTTGAGGTCAGGGCTTGAAAGCCTCCACCAGGGCGTCCATCCGGTCGCCGTCCCGGAGCAGGGAAACCCGCCCGAATCCGGCCTGGGCAAGCGTTTCCGCGATTTCGGCCAGGGTGTAGCAGTTGCCGCCGTTGGTGCAGGCGAGCATGTTGAGGGCGAAGAGCGCCCCGGACACCGGCCGGGTCCGGTCGTCGCTCAGAACGTGGTCCCGAATCAGGAGACGCCCCCCCGGCACCAGCGCGTCGAAACACTTTCGGTAGAGGGCGATGTTCTGCTCCGGGCTGTTCTGATGGATGATCGCGGACAGCAGCACAAGATCATGGCCGCCGGGAAGGTAATCCTGGTAGAAGTCGCCGGCGGTGAGCATCAGGCGCGGCCAAATGTCGAGAGGCTCCATGCGTCGGCGGGCCATTTCGATGACCGGCGGGCGGTCGAAGACCGTGGCCTTCATTTGCGGATACTCGCGCAGGAAGGCCTCGGCGTAGGTGCCCGTCGCCCCGCCCACGTCCAGGAGCTTTCGGGCTTCCTGCGCGCGCACGGTGCGCGCGATTTCGGCGGCGGTGTCCCGGCCGACGACATGCATGGCCCCGATGAAGGCTTCCAGCTCCCCCGGGTCGTCAAAGGCCCCGGCGGGGCGCTCGCCGCCTTTTCCCGTGCGGACGATGGCGGTGAGTTCGGACCACCGGTTCCACAGGGAGGCGGAGTGGCGCATCATGGGCAGCACGGACTGGGGGTGTTTTGACGACAGGGGCAGGGCGCCTGCGCCGGGGGAGTAGCGTCCGTCCTTCTTCTCCAGCAGGCCGAGAGCCGCGAGCCCGTCCAGCAGAATGGGCGCGCCCCGGGGGGAAAGGCCCGCCTCCACAGTCACCTCCTCCAAGGTCATGGCGCTGCCGTCCAGCAGCGTGAAAAGGTCCAGCTCCACCGCGGTCAGGACGATTCGGGAGTCCATAAACCCCCTGCCGGCGGCGAGCAGTTTTTCGGTGGTCCACGTTTCCATGGTGAGGGCTCCTTAGTTGAGCCTTAGTATAGCCGATTTCCGCCCAGAAGCGGGAGGCCGCGTTGTTTTTACACGGTGGGGCGCATACAATACGGGCAACAGGGACATTGTCGAAGAGAAGGGAAAGGTTGCCATGGGCAGTCCGGTGTCCTCCATTGTCAAAGGCACGAAAATCAGAAGCGAATACTCCCCCCTGGGCCGGTGGATCGGGCGCATGGTGCTCCGTCTCGGAAGGTGGCGGCTGGTCGGGGTCAACCCCAACGTGCCAAAGTGCGTGGTGGCCTGCGCGCCGCACCAGTCCTACTGGGATTTTCCGTACACGCTGGCGGCCGCCCTCGCCCTGAGCCTGCCCTGCGTCTTCATGATCAAGGACTCGGCCTTCTGGTGGCCCCTGGGCAGCCTGCTGCGCTGGCTGGGCGGCATCCCGATCAACCGGCGGAGTCCTGTGGGCATTGTGGACCAGATGGTGGAGATTGTGAAGGCCCATGAGCGCATGCACGTCATCGTGACGCCCGAGGGCACCCGGAGGAATGTGGAGCATTGGAAACTGGGCTTCTACCGCATCGCCGTGGGGGCGGACATCCCCATCCTGTTCGGCATCATCAATTACAAGGAGCGCTGGATCGGGGTGGACGAGTTGTTCTACCCCACGGGAAACCTCAAGGAGGACTGGAGCGCCATTCAGGAGCGCTTTCGGATCAAGGTGGGCGTGGTTCCCACCTACAAAGGGATGGAACGGGCGGGAGACGGGCCCAAAGGTTCCTGAAACGTCCGAAAAAACATCGGCAAGGGAGAAGAGCGGGACATGAGATGTTTTTTTTCAGCGTGCGCCGTGCTGGCGTGTTTGTGGGCGGCGGATGCCGCACCGGAAGAGGCGTTGAACATCGGAACACGGCTGGAGCCCTTCCTTGACCGGTTCCTCATCGACCGACTGGAGGGGGCCGCCCTGGAGATGCAGTCTCCAACCGAGGCGGGGGTGGCCCTGCGCTTTGACGCGCCGTGGGAGGGCCGCTACTGCGGCTATGTCACGGTTTTCAAGGACGCGGAGAAGTTCCGACTGTATTACCGCGGCCTGCCGGAACCCAACAAGGACGGGTCGGACACGGAGGTCACCTGCTACGCTGAGAGCGCGGACGGCATCGCCTGGACCAAGCCTTCGCTCGGCCTTCACGAGGTGAACGGCACCCGGGAAAACAATGTCATCCTGGCGGGAATGGCCCCGTATTCCCACAACTTCGCCCCCCTTTATGACACGCGGAACGGGGTGCCCGCCGAGGAGCGTTACAAGGCCCTGGCAGGCACCAGCGAGACCGGACTCGCCGCCTTCGTTTCCCCGGACGGGGTGAACTGGCGGATTCTGCAGAAGGGGGTCATCACCGAGGGGGCCTTTGACTCCCAGAACGTCGCTTTCTGGTCCGAGGCGGAGGGGAAGTATGTCTGCTATTTCCGGACCTGGTCGGAGGGTCCCTTCGCCGGGTACCGCTGGATCAGCAGGACCGTGTCGGATGACTTCCTAAATTGGACAAAGCCGGAGGAAATGGGCAACGGCGGGGCGCCGCTGGAGCACATCTACATCAACCAGACGACCCCCTATTTCCGCGCGCCGCACATCTACATCGCCCTGGCCGCCCGATTCATGCCCGAGCGCACCGTGGTGTCAGACGCGGAGGCCGCCGCCTTGGGAATTCAGGGGGACTATGGAAAGGACTGCTCGGACGGGGTTCTGATGACCAGCCGGGGCGGCACGCGCTATGACCGCACCTTCATGGAGGGGTTCATCCGGCCCGGTGTCGGGGTGGAGAACTGGACCTCGCGGTCCAACTACCCGGCCTGCGGCATCATTCCCACAGGGAAAAACGAGATGTCGTTCTTTGTCCAGCACAACTATGGGCAGCCGGCGGCGAATCTGGTGCGCCACACCCTGCGTCTGGACGGCTTCACCGCCGTCACCGCCGGGTATGCGGGCGGGGAAATGACCACGAAACCCCTCCGCTTTGAAGGGGACACGCTGTTTCTCAATTTCGCGACCTCGGCTGCGGGAAGTGTCCGGGTGGAGATGGAGGACGCGGACGGGAACGTACTTCCCGGCTACGGTATGGAAGACTCCATGGAGCTCATTGGCAATTTCATCTCGCGGCCCGTGGCGTGGAAATCCGGAAAGACCCTGGGAGACCTCGCCGGGAAAACCGTCCGTGCGCGGTTTCTCATGAAGGACAGCAGCCTCTTCTCCATCCGTTTCGGACAAGCGGGAGAATGATGGGCAAATCCCCGAAACAAACAGGCGTCTCCTGCCCGGCCCCACCGGGGGAGGGGGAGACCGGGAAGGTGGGTTTCGCCCGCCGGGCACTGCGGTCTCCCTGGGTGTCCCGGCTGGTTGCGCCCGCCGTGTCCGCCGTGGCTCTGTTTCTGGCCTTCCCCACGGCGCACCTGTATCCCCTGGCCTGGGTGGCTCTGGTTCCGCTGATCCTTTCCTGTGTCCATGCCGGATCCAAGGGTGCCTTCTTCCGCTTCTTCTTCGCAGGGTGGCTGTTTCATTCTTTGACGCTTCAGTGGCTGTGGGCAAACATCTTTTGGGCGGGCGGCTGGGCCGTGATCGGCCAGCAGTTTCTTTGTGTCGCCTTGGCGCTGTTTTGGGCGGCATGCGGCGGCGTGTGGGCCGCCGGTCGGCGGCGCTGGGCCTTTGGCGGTGGGCTAGAACTGGCCTCCCTGTGGTGGTTCATGGAACTGGGAATGGCCAACCTCTTCACCGGGTTCGGATGGACTGCTTTGGGGTACACCCAGGGGGCCGTGCTTCCTGTGGCCCAATGGGCCGCCGTGGGGGGCGTGTCCCTGGTCTCCTTCCTCCTGATGGGCGTGAGCGCACATCTGGCGCTGGCGGTCTGCGGCAAACACCGCCTTCTGGCCGGGTGCGCCGCCGTGCTGCTCATTGTGGTTGCATTTTCTGGCGGACTTCTACTGCGGGAGGCCCCGCCCCCTGAAAATGCCCCCGTCCGGGCGGGTATCGTGCAGCCCATGTTCTCCCAGGAGGTCAAGTGGGATCCCCATTACGCCCGGTTTCTCTTCGACAGCCTGGAGGACATGACCCGGGCCTTGGGACGGGAGGGCCGGATGGATTTGGTGGTCTGGCCGGAGGCGGCGGTTCCCGACGCCTTGCCAGCCGCGGAGGTGGATGAGCGCCTGAAGGCGTTGGCCCGCGAAATGGACTGTGTGCTTCTGACGGGCTACGGCAGGGACGACCGCGCCGCCGGCCGCTCGTACAATTCCCTGATGGCCGTGGCGCCGGATGGCGCAGAACCCGCGTCCTACGACAAGGTACGGCTGGCCGCCTTTGGCGAGTATGTGCCCTTTGGAGAATATCTACCCTTTTTGGAGGCCATCGCTTTCGGCGGCGTTTCCGCCGGAGAAGAACAGCGCCTTCTGCCGGCGGCCGGGCAGCGGGTCGGTCCGCTGATCTGTTTTGAGGTGCTGTTCTCCGGAATGTCCCGCAGCCTGCGGAAGATGGGGGCCGACTGCCTGCTGGTGGTCACCAACCTGGCATGGTTTGGCGCGAGCAATGCGGTGATGCAGGAGCTGGAGATTGCCCGGTTCCGCGCCATAGAGAGCCGCCTGCCCCTGATTCACTGCTCGAACACCGGGATTTCAGGGGTCTTTGACCCCTTCGGCCGGTTCCACCCGGTCAACATGCAGTACTTCTCGGGCGGACAGGTCCGCGCCTTTGACGCCGAACGTTTCCCGGTCGGGGCGGGCATGTCCCGGCGTCTGGTGGGGATTCTGGACATTCCGGGGAAGGCGGCAGCGTACATGGCACCGTGGTGGGGGGCGGCGCTGGTCTTCCTGTCAGTCCTGACTCTGTCCCTCCTTTGGCGGCGGGTGCGCCCCTCCCGGGGTGCCGGAGAATCCGTCTGATGGATTCCAAGCGGGACATGACCCGGTTCGCCGCCGTCTTCGCGGGGGGGACCATGCTCAGCCGGGTCAGCGGGCTGGTTCGGGACATGATTTTCTTCCATTTCGTGAAGGGGGAGGCCCTGGGCGCCTTTGTCTTCGCGTTTAGCCTGCCGAACATGCTCCGGGACATGCTGGGCGAGGGCGCGACCAACGCCGCACTGATTCCCGTGTTCGCCGAGAAGAGGGAAAAGGAGGGGGAGGAGGCCTACCGGAAGGCGGTGGCCTCGGTGATGGGGTTCATGCTGCTCATCCTGTCCGTGATCACCGTGGTGGGGGTGGCGGTGATGCCCGCCGTGCCGGGATTCCTGCGCATGCTGACGGTGGTGACGGGGGAGGACCTGCCGCAGGACGAGGCGCAGCTTTCGGAGCTCGTGCGCCTGCTCCAGTGGACCTTCCCCTATGTCCTCATGATCTGCATGACCGTGTTTGCCAGCGGCCCGCTTTTTTTGGCGAGGCGCTACGGGTCCGCCTCGTGGTCGCCCGTGATCCTGAACGTGGTGCTGGCCGCGTCCTGCGTGCTTTTCGCGCGCGCGTTTGTCAACCCCGCCTGGGCGCTGGTGCTGGGCATCTGGGCCGGCGGGCTGGGCACATGGGCCTACATGTTCTGGGACATGCACCGCGCCACGGGCGTGCTGCTGCCCCGGTTCGACCTCCGGAACCCCGCCGTGGGGCGGGTGCTCCTGCTCATGCTGCCGGTGATCGCCGGCCAGTCGGCGGGCGAGGTCAACAAGGTCATTGAACGCATGTTTGCCGCCTCCCTGGGGCTTGACAAGGTGCTCGCGCTGTATGCGGCGAACCGGCTGGTCCAGCTTCCCCTGTCCGTGTTCGGCGTGGCCGTGTCTGTGGCGATCCTGCCCTCCATCTCGCGCGCCATGGCGCGGGGGGAGCGGGACGTCGTCCGCGACACCCTCATGCACGGGCTGCGCCAGAGTTTCTTCCTCGTGTTTCCGGCCCTGGTGGGGCTGGTGGTCCTGAGGGAGCCGTTGGTGCGCCTGCTCTTCGAGCGGGGGGAGTTCGGACCGGAGGACACCCGCCTGGCCGCCGACGCCCTGGGCTACGCCGCCCTGGGCCTTCTCTCGTTTTCCTGGGTGAAGGTGTCCATTCAGGGGTTCTACGCGGCGCAGCAGACGCACATACCGGTGCTTGCGGCCACGGCGAGCATGGTGCTGAACATCCTGCTCAATATCGCCCTGGTGCGGCCGATGGGCTACCTGGGCCTGGCCCTGTCCACCAGCATTTCGTACACCGTCAACTTCCTGGTCGTCTACACCCTCCTGTGCCGGAAGTACGGACGGCTGTGGAATGCCGGCTTCCTGGGGGCCCTTGCGCGGATGCTGCTGTCCGGCCTCTTCATGGGCGCGGGCGTCGTGTTCGTCTCCGGCGCCGTGGCCCCGGTGCTGGGCACAGCCACCCTTGCCGCGCGCCTCGCGGGGGTGCTTGTTTCCATTGGGGTGGCTGTTGGTGTATATTTTGGCTCCTGCGCCCTGCTGGGGGTCGCGGAAATGAGGCAGGTTGTTTCGGTGTTCCTAAAAGGGAGAGGGGCAGACATGCCCCCTTCAGGATAAGCCGCCGTGGAGCTGGTCATCATAGCGACGGACGACGTGTCCGTGTACATGCCTTTCTCAGCCGAGATCGAGGCTCTGGGCTATGAGGCGCTGTGGGCCTCGAACGGGCTGGAGGCTGTGCTGGAGGCGGAACGGAGGCACCCCCTGGTGGTTTTTCTGGACGAGCGTCTTCCGGTCCTTAACCCCTACGAGGCGTGCGAGCGTCTCCGCATGATGCCCGAGTTCCACCACGAGCTCCCCGTCTACCTCATCACGCACAATGACGTGGACCCGCGCGCCCGGGACAAGTCCGGGTTCACCGGGGAGTTTCCCGCCGCGCACGGCGTGTGGGCGCTTCAGGAGCTCATGGCGCAGCTCGACGCGCAAAGATAACCCCGGCCGCGGAAACGGCCGGGACGTGCTTTGAAGAGGGGAGGGCGTGCGCTACTTGATGACGATTTCCCGGTTCTTCGCGGAGGACAGGTAGATCGCGTCTATGATCTTCTGGATGCGGAGCGACTCCTCCGGCTTCACCATCACCGGCAGGTTCTTCTCGACGCACTCGCAGAAATGGCGGACCTCACGCCGGTGGCCGTCCTCGTCGGAGAGCCAGTCCCAGGTGGTGTGGTTCAGGGAGTCGTGGTCGGCGCTGAAGAACCCGAGGGGGTTGATGCCCACGCCGCCCTTGTCCCCGAGAATGTACATGTTCTCGATCTCATCGTGGACGTTGGCGGCCCAGGACACCTGCATCTGCATGGTGAGCCCGCCCTCAAACCGCACGAAGGCGGTCGCGTAGTCCTCCACGTCGAACTCCTTCGGCGGGTAAGGCGTGCCCCAGTCGGCGTTGAAGAAGTCCTTCCGGTCGCCGAACTTGCGGTAGACCTTTCCGCTGGCGGCCACGGGCTTCGGGCTGCCCATGAGCCACACGCACAGGTCCATCATGTGGACCCCGATGTCAATGAGCGGTCCGCCGAGAGACTCTTTGGCGATGTGGAACTTGCCCCACCCGGGCACGCCGCGGCGGCGCAGCCACTTGGTCTCGGCGGTGTAGATCTCGCCGCAGGCCCCGCCGGCAATGACTTCTTTCAGTTTCTGGGCGCGCGCCTCGAAGCGCATGTGCTGGGCGACCATGAGCTTCTTGCGCGCCTTCCTGGCGGCGGCGATCATGGCCTCGCACTCCTTCACGTTCATCGCCATGGGCTTCTCCACCAGCACATTGGCCCCGGCCTGGAGCCCCGCGACGGTGGCGACGGAATGGAAGCGGTTCTGCGTGCAGACGTCAATGATGTCAAAACGGTTTTCCGAGAGCATCTTCCGCATGTCCGCGTAGGTTTTCGCATCGCGGCACTGCGCCGCCTCCGCCTCCCGGCGCTCCCTGACGACATCGCACAGGCCGGCAATGTGGACGCGGCCCTCCGCCTCCAGCTCGCGCCAGTAGGGAAGATGCTGTTCCCGCGCAATCGCTCCGGTCCCGATAACTCCAACGGTGAGCGGACTCTTCTGTTTGGCCATCTTTTCTCGTGACTCCTTGACCTGATATGCCCCCGGAGGGGCGGTTTCTCTTGAGCGGTAATCATACCCGACCGGGCACCCCGCCGCCAAGACGGGCGTGTGTTTTGATTTCGGCCGCCGATTGGGTAGAATAGACCGGTCCGCGGGGCTGTCCCGCTTGTGGCGCGAAACGAATCATGCCCCTGGTTCCCAGGGGACGGGAGTACGGACAATGACCATGAACCATGTTTCCCTGCTAGTGCTTGCCGCGGGCCTCGCGGTCGCCTTTCCGGCGGTTTCCCAGGACCTGTACACCGGCGGCGCGCCCACGGCGGAGTCCCTCGGGTGGCGCGTCGGCTGCCAGGCCTACAGCTTCAACCGCTTCACCTTCTACGAGGCGGTGGACAAGACGGCCTCCATCGGCCTGAAGTACATCGAGGCCTACCCCGGCCAGCGCCTGAGCAAGGACAAGCCGGAGGACGTCAAGTTTGACCACGCCATGTCTGCGGAACTGCAAAAAGAGGTGCTGGACTATCTCGCCGCCAAGGGCGTCAAACTGGTGAACTACGGCGTGGTCGGCATTTCCAAGGATGAGGCCGAGGCCCGCCAGCTTTTTGACTTTGCCAAGGCCATGGGCATCGAGACCATCGTTTCCGAGCCCGCCAAGAACCAGCTGCCGGCCGTTGCCAAGCTCGCGGACGAGTACGGCATCAAGGTCGCCATCCACAACCACCCCAAGCCCAGCATGTACTGGGACTACAATTCGGTGCTCAAGGCCACCGACGGGCTGAGCAAGAGCGTGGGCTCCTGCGCCGACACGGGCCACTGGCCCCGGTCCGGCGTGGACCCCAAGGAGGCCGTGATCGCGCTTGCGGACGCCGGCCGCATCGTCTCCCTGCACTTCAAGGACCTCAACGAGTTCGGCAACCCCAAGGCGCATGACGTGGTCTGGGGCACCGGCGTCTGCAATGCGAAGGACATCCTCGCCGAGCTGAAGAAGCGCGATGTCAAGGGCGTGTTCAGCATCGAGTACGAGCACAACTGGGACAACTCGCTCCCCGAGATTTCCCAGTGCGTGAAGGCTTTCGAGGAGTTCGCCAAGGAGCTGGCGAAGTAGCCTCCCCCAGTCTCCGTTCCGGCGTCTCCGCACCCCCCGCGCGGAGACGCCATTTCTAATTTTCCGTCCCGCAAGGAAGCCTGAACGGGCGCCGTGCCGGGCGCACGGGCACACCCGCCCGGGGTTCACTGTGGGCCCGCACCTCTGATATACTGGGCGAGGAAAGTTACCGCAGCGGAGGAATGATTCAATGTCTGTTGATATGACCGTCATCATGGCGCCCAAGTGGGATTCGCGGGAGCCGGCCTGTTCAACCGCCTACATCTGCCAGCGCCTCCGGTCTCTCGGACGCACTGTGCAGTATTTGGACTACAACATCGAGTTGTATGACCTGTGCCGCCGTCTGGGCATGGGGGACTTCTGGACGGATCCGGTCTACCATCAGGGGTGGGTCAAGGGGGCGTTCCATTTCCTGGCCGCGTTTCTCGACATTGACCGCATCCAGGGCGACGTGGTCGGCTTCTCAGTCACCGCCACCAACCGGGACATGTCCCTGCTCCTCGCGCGCATGGTCCGCGAGCGTTTCCCCCGAAAGAAGATCATCTTCGGCGGGTATGCCCTCTACTATCACACAGACCTGTACGGTGTCTCCCCCGGAGCCGTTGACGCCATTTGCACGGGCGAGGGCGAGCACACGCTGCGCGACGTCCTTGACCGCGACTTCAAGAACCTGGAGGAGGTGCCAGGCCTTTACCTGCCGGACGGCGACTGCTGGCGTCTCACCGTGCCCCGGCCGCTGATCCAGAACCTCGACGAGATCGCCTGGCCCACTTTCGAGGAGGTGGACCTGGGGCTCTATGATGTCCCGGACCTTCCGCTGATGGGGAGCCGGGGGTGCATCGGGAGGCGCGTCTTCTGCAATGACCGGCACAGAACGCCGGGATACCGCACTCGATCCGCCGTGCACCAGGTGGACGAACTCCAGTTCCTGAAGGAGCGCTATGGCACCCAGTTCTTCATCTACAACGACCCGCTGATGAACGGAAGCGTAAAGGTCCTGGAGGAGAAGGCGGACGAGATTCTCCGTCGCAGACTGTCGGTGGACTACGGCGGAAACCTCATGGCGCACCGCGGCATGAAGCCCGAGCTGTTCCAGAAGCTCCGGCGCTCCGGCCTCACCGTGGCCATCATCGGCCTCGAGAGCGGGTGCAACGAGACGCTCAAGGGCATGAACAAGTACCACACCGAGAGGTCGGCAGAAGAGTTTCTGCGGAACTGCCGCGATGCGGGCATGCGCGTCGAGATCAACATCATCGTGGGGTTCCCCACGGAGACGGAGGAGCATTTCCAGGCGACCATCCGTTTCATCGAGAGAAACCGAGACAACATTGACTGCGTGGTCAGCGTGGCCACCTTTCATGTCGCCTATTCCGACCTGTGGAAACGCAGGGGGGAGTTCGGCATTGAAATGAAGGACCATGGACACACCGCCGAATGGCGCACCCGGGACGGCCGCAACACCCTTGACATTCGGCTGGACCGGCTGAAGCGTTTCCAGTCCCGAATGCTCGAGTTGGGGCTTTCCCTGGACCGGAGCGACAGAGCGGTGGAGCAGAAGTGCCCCAATGTCAGCAGGCGCTTCCTGAAGACGTATCTCGACAGCCTGGGGGAAGAGGGGATACTCTCCGCAGAAGAGCGGAACCGGGCGCCGTTCGTTGGGCGCGACATCCAGGGACGGCTGTGGCGGGCGTCCCTGGCAAAGGCGCTGGGCAAGATCGGCGTTCTCGACCAGGCTGTCTGGATGAAGAATACGCTGGCGAGGGTGTTGAGGGGGGCGGGAACTGGGGCCGAATAGCAATCCCCCGTTCCGGGGAATGTCTCCCCTCTGGGATCATCTGGTTGCCTGCCGCAGCCGCAGCACCGTGAAAGAGCAGGAGGGGAAGGATTGGGGGAATGACGCCTCCGGAAACCGCACGGCCGTGGTCTTGGGAACAACCGCGCCGGGGTGGCCGAGGCTGTTCTCCGCGGGTCTTTCCGCCGCCGAGAGGACGGTCGCCGTCCCTTCCAGGGGGCCGGAAACGCCTTTCAGGGTGACGGTGGTCTCCCACGCCCGGTCGAGGAAGTTGGAGACCTTGATAATGTGGTCCCCCGTCTCCGTGTCCCCCCCCGCGTTGGCCGTGATGCCCGGCGTGCGAAGGGAGGGCAGGGGCTCTTCCATCACCCGCACGCCGTCCAACGTCACTGTGACGGTCTCCTGTTTCACGGCGACCTCTACGTCGTACCAGCGCCCCGTCTGGATGCTTCCCGGAAGTCGCCGGGACTCGCCGAAGCGGGCGCCCTGCACGCACGACTCGAGGCCGTGCGCGGTGTTGCCCCAGCCGCCCAGATTGATCCAGTGCCAGGTGCCGCTGTCCGAGGCGCGGAAGAGCGCCAGGAACCCCTCGCCTCCGGCCAGTTTGCGGGCCTTGAAGCGGAGGGTGCAGTCGGTCCAGTCGGGACTTCCCGCCAGGGCGACCCGGTTGGGGCCCAGGTCAGACTGGGAGAGTACCCCGTCCGCGACAGACCATTCCCCGTCGAAGAAGGTCCAGTCCCCGGGGTGGTCGGCCGCGCGCCAGGGTTCCGGCGACGCGCCCGGTCCGGTCACCTCGATGTCCTTGAACTCCGCCCGGGTGCGCCAGGTGCCGACCCCAATGCGGCCCTTTCGCAGCGAGATTTCCTCCCCGAGGCGGGGATAGTCCACGGCATGGAGGCGGTCGGGGAGGTTTTCCGCGAAGAGCTTCTGGACATGCCAGGACGGGGTTCCGTAGACGCGGTGGCTGTCGAAGACGACCATATTGACGGGCCACTTGCGGTCGTTCTCATGGCAGAAGAGGGGGGCGTAGGCGGCCATGGCCACGATGTCGCTGTTGTTCTCCAGACCGATCATGAACGCCGCCTCGCCCACGGCGGCCTCCAGATTCCCCTTTCCCGCGGCGGTGTTGGCCGCATACTCGCTCACGAAGACCTTGGGGAGCTTTCTGTCGTAGGCGTCGTACTTCTCCGCGTTGGCGGCGAACCACTGCGGACTCATGTAGTAGTGGTGCTCCTCGTAGTCCGTCGGCGACCCTGGCACCGGGCTGTTGGAGATGAGTTGGATGTCCGGATACTTCTCGCGGAAAACGCGCGCGAAGAGGTCGTAGCGCTCCTGATACTCCGGCCCCCCGTTCTCGTTGCCGATGGTGATGTGCCGCAGGTCAAAGGGTTCCGGGTGCCCGTTGGCGGCGCGCTTCGCCCCCCAGACGGTCTCCGGCCCGCCGATGGCGTACTCCACCGCGTCCAGCGCGTCCTGGACATACCGGTCCAGGGCGTCCATCGGCTGGAAGATCGGATTCCGGCCCTGGCAGGTGATGCCGCAGTTGACCACGAGGATCGGCGCCGCGCCGATGTCCTCGGCGAACTGGAGGAACTCATGGTAACCCAGGCCGTCCGTGGCCCGGTACCCCCAGAGGTTCTGGCGTCCGGGCCGCGCCGCAGGGTCGCCGATGGTCTCCTTCCAGTCCCAGGCCGTCTCGGGCGTGAACCCCTCCACGATGCACCCGCCGGGGAAGCGGATGAACGCGGGCTTCAGCGCGGCGATCATTCCGGCCAGGTCCGGCCGCAGGCCGTTCTTCCGGTTAAGATAGGTATCTTCGGGAAACAGGGACACCATGTCCAGGCTGAACGTGCCGGGCCGGTCCGTGCAGAGGACCAGCACGGCCTCCGCGTCCTTTTCCGTCACAGAGAAGACGGCTTCAAAGCGGCGCCATTCCGGGGAGGTGACTCCAAGGACTTGGGTGTCGTAACGCCGCTTTCCGTCGCGAGAGGCGAGGAAGGCCGTGAGGGCAACCCCTTCTCCCCGGGCATGGAGGGAAAGGGCATAGCGCCCGCCGGGCTTCACATGCATGCCCCAGAAGCCGCCGTTTTCCAGCCCCGCCCATCCGTCTTCCCCGATCGACTCCACCACAACGCGCGCGGAGGTGGGGGCCTGCGCGTTCAGGGGCGTGTCCGTCTCCAGCAGCACGCGCGCCCGCGCGTTGTGTTCCACCAGTTTCCATCCGGCAAGCGGCACCGCCTGATCCCCCTTTTCGAGACGGTATCCCGACGGGCTGATGAACGCCTCCGCGTCATCGGTGCAGTCCTCGGGCACGCGGTTGTCCTCGAATCCCCGGTTGCGCACCATCTCCGCGTAGAGCCCGCCGTCGCCGGAATGGTTGATCTCCTCGAAGAAGACCCCCCAAAGCATCGGGCTGGTCTCGCGGACAACGGCCGATGGGTCTATGATGAGCTCATCGGAAAAGACCGGGGCGGACAGGGCGGCCAGAAGCAGCAGGGGGATCGCGGAACGCATGGGGGCACCTCCTTGGTTTGAGGTGATTGTATCCGCCCGTCCGCGGAAGCGCAACGCCTTGCTCCGCAAAGTTTGACCCGGGGCCGTCCCGGAGTGAAGAATGATAGCGGTTGCGGACGAACCCTGTTGGAGGATCGAACATGTCTTTTTTGCTGATGACGCTGGCCTCCCTGGCCGCCTCGGGCGCGTTCTCGCTCGCGGAGGAGGCCGGAAAGGTCACGGTGCTGGACAATGGCGCGCCCGTTTTCGTGTACTGCGCCGATCCAGTCAAGGCCCCCAGACTTGTTCCGGAGCGGTTCACCCGCGGGGGCTACATCCATCCCCTCTACGGACTGGACGGCGAGGTGCTGACGGAGGACTTCCCCTGGGACCATTTCCACCACCGCGGCCTTTTCTGGGCCTGGCCCGACAGCACCGTCGCCGGGCGCAAGATGGATGTTTGGTCGTTGGACGGGGCGCGGCAGGTTTTCGTGAAGTGGCTGACGAAGGAGGCGGATGAGAAGTCCGCCCGGCTCACCGCCGAATGCGTGTGGGTTTTCGACGATGCCCCGGACACCCCGCTCGTCCGGGAGACCGCTGAGATGGTTGTGCTGCCCGTCGAGGGGGACGCCCGCCCGATGGACCTCACACTGCGGTTTGAGAATGTCGGAAAGGAAACCATTACCATTCGCGGTGCGACCACGGGCAACAAGGGATATGGCGGTCTCTGCCTCCGGCCCGACTCCGCGCGCAAGCCCATGCACTTCACGGCGGCCACGGGAAAGATCGAGAAGGATGTGCTGGAACTCGCCTCGCCGTGGGCGGACGTGTCCATTGCTGTCGAGAAGGGCTCGGAGAAACTCTCCGGCCTGGCCGTGTTTCAGCATCCCTCCCTGCCCGGATATCCGCATCCCGGGTGGATCCTGCGCAACTACGGGTTTCTCGGGCAGTCGTGGCCCCACACCACCCCTTACGATCTGGAACCCGGAAAGTCCTTCACGCTGAAGTACCGGGTGGTGATTCACCGGGGAAGCGCCGAGGAGGCGGGCATAGAAAAACTGCACGAGGCCTACGTCCGTTCTGAGGGGGGGGGCGCGAAATAGCGGGGGAAGTTCCGGGCGCGTTCTGGTGTATACTCTTCCCGAGGGTACTTCCATGATACGGGCCGGGTGGAAACATGGTTTGGCGCTGTGCGCCGCGCTGCTTCTCCTCTCCGGAGGGCAGGCGGACGGGGAGGGCGAGCCGCTTCCCCGCGCCGTGGTGTGCCCCATTGACCGCGAAATCTCCGACGGGGTGGCCGTGCTGGTGCGCCGGGCCGTGCAGGAGGAGGCCCCCGGGGCCGCGGCGCTGGTCTTCGTCATTGACACCTTCGGGGGCCGCGTGGACTCGGCCATTGAGATCACCGAGCACATTCTCGACGCCCCCTGCCCCACGATCGCGTACGTCACGGGCAAGGGGGCCATCTCGGCGGGCGCGCTGATCGCCTACGCCTGCGATTACATCGTCATGGCGCCGGGCACCAACATCGGCGCCTCCACCCCCTTCATGCCCGCCGCCGAGGCGGCGGACCAGGTGAACGAGAAGTCCATGTCCTTTCTGCGCGCGAAATACCGCGCCCTCGGGGAACTGAAGGGGCACAACCCGCTGCTCGGGGAGGCGATGGTGGACGAGGACATCGAGCTTTTCGGCATTCCACAAGAAGGGCGGGAGATGCTGATTGTCAAGGTGAGCGGAGGAAAAGTGGTGGAGGGCATCCGAGAGGATGCGGAGCGGAAGCCCGGATCGGCGCTGGACGTCGTTTTTGAGGCGCTGGACGAGGAGGGGAACCAGGGCCTTCAGGACCTGAAGGAACTGGTGAAAAATGCCGCAGGGGACATCCCGGGGAAGACGGAAGACGTCCCGACAGGAGCAACGGAGGCCGCGCCAAAAGCTAAAAGCGTGGCTCCGCAGCGCGCCGGTCTTCCAGCTGACGCGCGGATAGTGACGGAGGCGGGAAAGCTTCTGACGCTCACCAGCAGGGAGGCGCTTGAACTGGGGCTGGCTGATGCCGTCCTGGACTCCCCGGAGGAGGCTCTGGCGCAATACGACCTGCGCACCCTGCCGCCGGAGCGCATGGCCATGCGCTGGGACGAAGGCCTCTTCACCTTCCTCACGTCGCCCCTGATCGCTGGTCTCCTCCTCATGTGCGGCGTCGCCGGGATCTATCTCGAGTTCAAGACGCCCGGCATCGGCTGGGCGGGGTTCATCGGCGCGGCGTGCCTGGCCATTTACTTCGGGTCCCGGCTCGTGGTCGGCATGGCGGACTGGATGGACGTCGCGCTGGTGCTCGCCGGGTTCGCCCTGCTGGCCGCAGAGATATTTGTCATTCCCGGCTTTGGCCTCGCCGGGGCGGGCGGCATTGTGTGCCTCCTTCTGGGCGTCTACCTCTCCCTGACCCGGGTGACCATCCCCGAGTATACGTGGGACTTCATGCGCCTCACGGACGCCGGCGTCTCCATCATGGTGGCCGCGGGGACCTTCCTGCTGTTCATGCTGTTCATGTGGAAGGTGTTTCCGTCGACCCCCGTGGCGCGCGGGCTGATGCAGTCGCACGCCCAGCTGGCCGAGGCGGGCTACGCCGTTCAGACCCATGCGGACGCCGAGGCCGCCCTCGGCCTGACGGGCGTGGCCGTTTCCATGCTGCGTCCGGCGGGACGCGGGCGGTTCGGCAGCCGCACACTGGACGTGATGACCCGGGGCGAGTTTGTGGAGCCGGGACGGAACATTGTGGTGATCCAGGTCGAAGGAAACCGCTACGTGGTGCGGGAACAGGAGGAGTCGTAGGATGGAAACGGGCAACGACACTTTTCAGGCGCCGCTGCACATGCTGCGCCAGCTGCTGAAGGAGATGGAGATCGTCTCCTCGCAGGGCTCCGGGTATTACACCTGCGTCCCCTTCGCCAGCCGCTACAACAAGATGCTCGGTCTTGCCAGGACGCTTCCAGGCCTGGACTCCGCGCTGCTCGGCACCTTTTCCCCCCTGGAAGAGGGTGACCCCAAGGACCCGGCGGACAAGAGCCGCGTGCTCCTGGGCATACGTGTGGAGATTTCGCAGTTGATCGCGCTGCTGGAATCGTGCGGCGGGGGGCAGAAGAAATGATCGGATGGGTCCTTCTCTTCTTTATCGCCGGCATGTGCATGATCCTCGCGGAGTTTCTCCTTCCAGGCGGCGTGCTGGGCATGTTGGGCGCCCTGCTTGTCCTCACGAGCGGCGCCCTTGGCGTATACGCCTACCCCGAGCAGGCCGTCCTCATCATCTTTGGCGAGTTGACAGGCGCCGCCCTCTCCGTTATTCTGGGGTTCTGGGTGCTCACGCGCACCAAGGCGCTGAAGCTCCTCACCCTGCAGACATCGCAGCGGGCGGAGGACGGGTTTGTGAGCGCCGTAAGCGACCTGTCGCTGGTGGGCAGGGAGGGCGTCTCCGTCACCGCCCTGCGCCCCGCGGGCGTGATCCGCGTGGGGGACGAGCGGCTGGACGCCGTCACCGACGGCGGGTTTGTGGAGGAGGGGCACCCGGTGCGCGTGCTCGAGGTGCACGGAAGCCGGATTGTCGTTGAGGCCGTTGACAGTCAATAACGCGCCCCCGCGGGCGCCGGGAACCGAACTGAAAGGAACAGGAAAATGGGTCCGTTTGTAGCCGTGCTGGGGCTTTTCGTGGCGGTCGCCGTGCTGGTCATGTTTGTGGTCTTCATCTCCTACGTGCGCCTGTGGCTGCGCGCCTGGCTGTCAGAGGCCAGCGTCAGCTGGCTCAGCCTGGTCGGCATGAGCCTGCGCAAGGTCAACCCCGCCGTGATCGTGGACAGCCGGATCATGGCCGTGAAGGCGGGCCTTAACATCAGCACCAACGAGCTGGAAACGCACTACCTGGCCGGCGGCAACGTGGTCAAGGTGGTGCAGGCGCTTATCGCCGCGAACAAGGCCAACATTGACCTCTCGTTCCAGCAGGCGACCGCCATTGACCTGGCGGGACGCGATGTGCTGGACGCGGTGCAGACCTCCGTCCGCCCGAAGGTCATTGACTGCCCCGACCCCTCCAAGGGCTCGCCCGTCGTCGCCGCCGTGGCCATGGACGGCATCCAGCTCAAGGCAAAGGCCCGGGTCACCGTGCGCACCAACATCAAGCGCCTGGTCGGCGGCGCCACCGAGGAGACGATCATCGCCCGCGTCGGCGAGGGCATCGTCACCACCATCGGCTCCTCGCAGTCGCACAAGAAGGTGCTGGAGAATCCCGACTCCATCTCCAAGACCGTGCTGGCGCGCGGCCTGGACGCGGGCACGGCCTTTGAGATTCTCTCGATCGACATTGCCGACGTGGACGTGGGCGAGAACATCGGCGCCGACCTCCAGATCAAGCAGGCGGAGGCGGACAAGCAGATCGCCCAGGCCCGCGCCGAGGAGCGCCGCGCCATGGCACGCGCCCGCGAGGCCGAAATGGTCGCCATGGTCCAGGAAATGCGCGCCCGCGTCGTGGAGGCGGAGGCCGAGGTGCCCAAGGCCATGGCCGAGGCCTTCAAGAAGGGCAACCTGGGCATCATGGACTACTACCGCATGAAGAACATCGTGGCCGACACCGGCATGCGCGAGTCCATCTCCCGCGCGGAGGGCGGCACGGAGGCGGGCGATCCCGTTCAGCAGTAACGCGCGGACAAGCCTCGGAACCGAAGGAGGATGCCGATGGGATTCGAAAACCTGCTGGCGTTCATCGTCTTCATCGTGATCGCCGGAGTGAGCATGGCGCAGAAGACACGCGAGGCGCGCAAGAAGGCCGAGGAGGAGAGCCGCCACCTGGAGGAGCTCTCCCGGCGGCCCGAGCTCCCCGAGGCGACGCGGCGCGTCCTTTACGGAGAGGGCGGGGAGGCCCCCCGGCCCGCCGGCCCCCCCCCGCACACGGATTTGCCGGAGGCCACCCGCCGCATCCTCTACGGGGACCGGTCGGAAATCCCCACTGCGCGCCCGCGCGGAGTCACAGCGGCACCCGTTCGTCCCGTGGTGGTGGCCCGGCCGGCGGCCCCTCCCGCGCCGCCGAACAGGGTGCCCCGCAACCCCGAACGTCCGAACAGCCCACCCGTCCGACAACCTCAAGGGAGGCCCCAGCCGCGCCCTGTGGGCATGCCGCGGCAGGGCACTTCTCCAGTGGCGCCGGTTCGTCCCGCCGTCCCCCCCCGCGGAATGGCACCGGTTCCCGCCATGGCCGCGCAAATGCGTGTGGCGGGGGGAAGACCGGACGAAACCGCCCGGGCCCAAACGAGGCGGAGTGAGGAACGCGAACAACGCCAGGCCCAGGCCCGCCGCGAGGTGCAGGTACGGGCCATCCGGGCGGCGGACCAGAGGAACCACCGCCTTTTTGCCGGCGGCAGGGCGCTGGGCAGGGCAATCGTCCTGCGAGAGGTGTTAGGCCCGCCTCTCGGTTTGCGGAATTCGCCCGCACCCGATTCGAGGAACGCCCCCACCTATTGGTAATATCATTTTTGGCAGGATGAACGCCGTTTGTTCGCAAACAGGCGTTCATCCTGCTCTTTTTTGCTGCGGGGGATTGCCAAAAAAAGACGATTCGTGGTAGATTATTTGTAGAGCAGATTACCGAAAGGGACGTGATGCGTTGTTTGGTGTCAGAACGCGGGAAGTCTCCCGCATACCCAAAAGGAGCGGCGTCATGAAAAAAACAGGATTCACGTTGATCGAGTTGCTCGTGGTCATCGCCATCATAGGCATTTTGGCCGCCATTCTGCTCCCGGCACTGGCGCGGGCGCGGGAGGCGGCGCGACGGTCCAGTTGCCAGAACAACCTCAAGCAGGTCGGGCTGGTGTTCAAGATGTATGCCAACGAGTCAAAAGGGCAGTCCTTTCCGTTGGTTCACCACCGCGGCGAGGATGATTCCGTGCCGGGCGAGCCGTGCATTGACCCCGGTGTTGACTTCATGATCCAGGGCGAGACGGTCTATCCAGAGTACCTGACCGACCCGAACATCCTGGTGTGCCCGTCGGACGCGGACGGAGCGGAGAGTTTCGCCTCCGGAAGATGGCACATTGACGGGAACCCCCAGAACCCCGTCAATCCCTGCCGGTTTGACTCGCTGTCCTATGTGTACATCAGCTGGGCGCTTCAGGATGTCTACACCGGGCCGCTTGACCCCAACTCGCCCGACATCCCCAACACGCTCATGGGGGCCCTCGGGGCCGGTTACCTGAACTTCGGCCTGGCCTCGTACCTGCAGACGGTTCAGGATGAGGTGGACGAAGGCAATTTCAGCATACTGGACGGCGACATGACCCTGCCCGCCCCGGACGGCCGCACGGTCCACCGGCTCCGCGAGGGCATCGAGCGGTTCTTCATCACGGACATCAACAATCCGGGCGCCTCGTCCCAGGCCCAGAGCGAAGTCTATGTGTTCTGGGACACCGCCAGCGTGAAGGCGGACAACTTCAACCACATCCCCGGCGGGTCGAACGTCCTGTACATGGACGGGCATGTGGAGTTTGTGCGGTTCCCCGGTCCGGCAAAGAGCCCCGTTTCCAGGGCCTTTTCCGTGCTGACCGGCGGTTGATCCCCCGGCCTGACCGCGCGTGAGTTCCCGCGGGGGGCGTGTCCGGCGACACGCCCCCCGCTTCTTTTGTTGGGGGCTACGGAAGGGTCAGCCCGCCTGCCGTATCGGCCAGCAGGAAGCGGAAAAACCAGTCCCCGCGGTTGTTGGTCACTTTCACCACAATACGGTTCGCGCCCGCGCGGAGACGCACCGGGACGTACACAAACCCGCCGGGGGCGGAGAGGGCCTGGGCCTGCTCCACCAGCACGCCGTCCACATAGAGTTGGGCGTAGTTGTCCGCATAGAGCAGGGCGCGGGTGGAAAGCTCCCCCGGGGAAACGACATCGAAGGCGAAGAACGCGGAGGCCAGGTCGGCGGTCCCCATGAGGGCGTTGCAGTTGACCAGTCCGGCCGCGTTTCCCGTGGCGGGACGCCACTGTTCCGCCGTATCCCCGGCCGGCGGCCCCGCCTCGTGTCCCGTTGGGGCGAACAGCTGCGGCCAGGCCGTTCTGGGATCGTCCCGCATTCCCTTCTCGTCCGCCATGGGGCCGATGGGAACCGGGCCGGCAAACCGCCACTGGCGCACCGCGCGCCACGCGTCCCCGGGGTAGATCGGGACAACGGGGGCCTGCTCCATCCGCATGGCCTCGTTTTCGAGCCAGGCCCCGCCATGCAGCACCTCGTGCGCCACCGGCGGCGGGAAGGGCAGGGCGGCATTCGAGACGGTGAATGCCAGGGGAAAGGTGTGCCGCTCCCCGGGGGCCAGTGCCTGTTCCACGACGAGTTCCCCGTCCTCCAGCCGGGCCGCGCGGGTTTCCCCTGCGGGAGTCCATCCGGAGCCGTGGGGAAGCGCCACACGCACCCTTACCGTGATGGGAACAGGAAATGGGTTGACCGTGTCGGCCTTTCCGCTGACCCCCCAGGCACCCTCCTGGGCGGGGCGGGGAGGCTCTTCTGCGGCAAGCACGAGCAGGTTTTCGATTTGTTTCCGGAAACGCAGGGGGGATTCCTCCGGGTCGTGGCGGGTTCCGTCCGGCTCCACGATTGCATAGGTGACAGCCGTTTCTGACACGGACACCTCCGCATACCCATGATAACAGCCGTAAATCTTCGCATTGCTCAGGTGTATCCCGCCTCCCGTGGCATTCTGGATCACCAGCAGAAGGTTGTCCCGGCGTTCGGTGGCAAGGTAATGCTCATGTCCCGCAATGACCGTGCAGGGGCGGTCGCCGATGAGGGCAACAAGTTGCCGCCAGTCCTCCTCAAACCGGGGGTCGCTCCACATGGGTTTGTGAAAGAAAAGAAAGGTATGCGGTGCGCTGCGATGTTTTGTGAGCGATTCCGCGGCGTAGAAAAACATCTTCTGCCAGATGGGGCCCCGCCCGTCAAAGCGCTCCTCTTCCGTGTTCAGAACCAGAAACAGGCAGCCCTTGTGGGTGAAGGAGTAATAGGTGTCCCCGAGATCCTCCCGCCAGAACCCGTGGCAGGCGGTGTTGGCGATGTCATGGTTTCCGGGAACGAGCCAGAGGGGGGCGGTGAGCCGCGAGGCATGCGCCCAGTATTCCCGCCACTGGGACTCCCACAGGGGCCGGTCCTCCATGTGGCCGGGAATATGGTCCCCCGTGGTGATGACGAAATCGTGGGGCTTCGCGTTGATGGCGTCCACCGCCCGGTCAAACAGGGGCCAGTTTTCCTCGCCGCCACTGGTGCGGTCGCCGAGAATGGCGAAGGTGAAGGGGGCGGCGGCTTCCGCAGTGTCTGTCCAGGCGGGTCGGCGTGGATAGCGCGGGGCAGTCGCGGCATCACCGGCAGCGTTGGCGGAAGCGCAGACCGACCCCATGATGGCCAAGAGAAGGAAGACCAAACGGGGCTGTGGGCGGGATTTCATGGCGGGGATTCCTTTGGCGGGCGGTTGTCAGCCGGCACCCAACGCATTATGGGGAACCCGGCCGCTGCCGCTCAAGCCCGGCTTGCCACCCTCACGAGGGGGAATAGAAGGGGCAGGGGGCAAAACCATCCTCGGTGTTCGGGGCGGGGCCGTAACATCCGGCGTTGTAGAACTGGATGACGCGGAGCAGCTCCGAGAGGGAGACAGCCCAGTCCTGCGGGGCGTAGTCGGCGCTGTGCGCGGGGCAGGCCGCGTCCCCCGGGCCGGGGGCAAACCCGTCCTCGGTGGCGGGGTCGCAGTGGAAGGACCCGGTATTGTAGAACTGGATGATTCGAAGCAGTTCCGAGACGGAAACCCGCCAGTCCGCAACATAGTCCCCCGAATGCTGTCCCCCGGGATCGGCAATGGTCACGCCGGGGCCCTCAAACGCGAGGGAAACCGGCAATGCATCGGTTCCCGCAGCGCTCGCTCCGGGGCCCTCCGAATAGCCGCCCGCGGCGCCGGAGGGGGTGTTCGCGGCAAGCCGTGTCACAACATGGAAGAGCACCCCCTGGGGAAGGGGGACGTCGCCGCCGTAGACCGCCACCCGCGCAACGCCGTCCGCCAGACGGAAGGAGAGGCCCTTTCCAGCGGCTTCGAGGCCGTCCGCAGGCAGGACATCCCGTATTTCCATCCAAGGGGCGGAGGCCTCCAGCACCACCACGGCGGTTGCGGGGACATTTGCCGGGTCCGGGGGAATGTGGAGAGACACGGGAACGGCGGCCGCCACCCCGGCGGGGAACGTGGCCGGCCCCGCCGAAAGCACGGGGACCGCCTTCGTCTCCGCAGTAATCCCCTCAGGAACGCCCCCCAGCATGCCAAAGGCGGCCATTCCCGCGAGAACGCCCGCGACCATGCCGGCCACGAAGCGCAGTTGTGTTTTCCAGAGGGCCATCACACCCGCTCCAGACGGGGCCAATCCCCTGCCCGAAGTATATCACGAAGCCTGCGTGGCAAAAGAGGAGGGCGGACGGGGCAGGTGCTCCGTCCGCCCGAAAAAGGCGCTTTGTCGTCCCCCTAGTCCTTGCTGGGAAGGTCGGAGGCCGGGTGGTCGTAGTCGTTCTTCTCGTAGTCCCGGTATTTCGGCGGGATCGGGTTCATGCACTCGCTGGCCAGCCAGTTGAGCTTGCCGTCCATGAGCTCCGCGCCGACTTTCTTGTACATCCGGTTATGGTTGCACTTGACGGCCCTGAAGTTCATGGCGATGCGCTTGCGCGCCTCCTTGCAGAAGAGGTCCGCCAGGTCCTGCGGGGTCTGGTCCGCCGGATTGAGCCCGAGCAGGTGCTCCGCATAGGCCAGGGACGAACCCATGACGAAGAGGTCCGTGCCGATGTCCACGAAATTGGCAAGAATCAGCTGTTCGTACTCCATCTTGGCCTGGTACTTGCCCATCGTGTGGAAGAGGGTGCGGGCCAGTTTCTTGGCCGTTTTCGCCGCGTAGGAAAGGTGCGCGCGGTTGGCCCCGTTGAGGTTCTTGCAGGCCAGGCTTCGCGGCGGCATCCAGGTGCTGGGATACCATTTCACGTAGAACTTGGCCGCCTTCATGAGGAGCGAAACCTTGCCTTCCTTCTGGCCCGGCTTCGGCATGATGAGGGGCATGACCAGCTTATAGTGGGTGTCCAGGGCCTCGCGCGCCATGATCAGGTGCATGACCTGCGAGGAGCCCTCGAAGATGCGGCCGATGCGCATGTCGCGGAAGACCGTCTCCAGGGCGGAGGGGCGGTCGCCGCGGTTGTACAGGGAAAGGGCCGTCTCATAGCCGCGGCCGCCGCGCACCTGCATGTAATCGTCCAGCATCTTCCACAGCGTCTCGCTGCAGTAGTATTTCGCGGCCGCCGCCTCCAGGCGGATGTCGGTGTTCTGACGGTCGGCGAGGGAGCAGGTCAGGGAGACCATGGACTCCATCGAGAACAGGCTCGCCGCATAGTTGGCGATCATCTTGGTGATGGACTGGTGCTTGCCGACGGACTGGCCCCACTGCACGCGGCTGGTGGCCCACCACTGGCATTCCTCCAGGAAGGCCCGGCCGGCGCCGAGGCCCGCGGCGGGAAGGCCGAGACGGCCGACGTTCAGCGTGGAGAGGGCGATCTTCAGGCCCTGCCCGGGCTTGCCGATCATGTTCTCGGCGGGCACCTTCACGTTGCGCAGCACCAGGGCCGCGTTCGCGATGCCGCGCAGGCCCATGAACTCGCACCGGCGGGCCCGCTCAAAGCCGGGCATGTTGGACTCGACCACGAACGCCGTGATCTGGGGAATCTTCTTCCCGCTAGCCAGCACCTTGTCCGGCGTCTTCGCCAGCACCACGATGAGCGTGGTCAGGTCGTCATAGCCGTTCGTGGTCCAAAGCTTGTCCCCGTTCAGGGTGTAGTAGGTGCCGTCCGCGCTCGGCTCGGCCACGGTGATCATCTTGGCGGGGTCCGAGCCCACGTTGGGCTCCGTGAGGGCGAAGGCGGAGATTTCGCCCTTTGCGAGGCGCGGCAGGAAGCGCTTCTTCTGCTCGGGGGTGCCGAACTCCTTCAGCGGCTGCGGCACGCCGATGCTCTGGTGGGCCGACAGGTAGGTGACCGTGCTGGAGCAGTAGCTGCCCACCACGCCGAGCACCCGGGCATAGTTGGAGATGGACAGGCCGAGACCGTCGTACTCCTTGGGGATTTTCATGCCGAAGAGGCCGATGTCGGCCATGGCCTTCAGGGCCTCGCGGGGGTACACGCCCGTGCGGTCAATCTCGTAGGGGTCCACATGCTCCTCAAGGACCTTCTTGACCTTCTCAATGTACGCGTCGCCGATCTTCTTGTCCTCGGCGTCCTGGGCCGGAAAGGGATTGATGAGGTCCCAGCGGAAGTCGCCCTTGAACAACTCTGCGGTGAAACTAACGGCGTCCCATTCCGCCTGACGCGCGTCCTCCGCGATCTGCATTGCGACGTCTTTGTCTTTGTTTTCTTCGGCCATTTCTTTCACCCTCTTGCTGGTTGCGGTTTCCGTATACCTAACGTACGGTAGACATCCTAGCACAAAGCGGGGTTTCCCGCAAGTGTTTTTGTCAATTTTCTCGGTTCAGGGCCGGCGCCTACCTCGCCCGCGCCGCCCGGCGGCGTGTCAGCAGCAGCACACCAAGGAAAATCCCGGCCACTGCCGCGTCACTCCCGTATGATACGCCTTCGGTCGTACCAGCGCAATTAAGGAATCCGGTCCGGAGTCCCGTGCCGGAAAGCGCGTGTTCCACCGCAGCCAGTTCCCCCGCCGTGAACCGGAGGGTGGCCGCATAGTCGCCCCCCTTCTTGCCCGTGGTCAGACGCACCGTGATCACCGCCGACTGGCCCGCCGTCAGGCTGAAGTCGCTCGCCCCCACGAAGGAGAAGGCCTCATCGCCGCTCAGGCTCGCCACGCCGGTCAGCGTGCCCCCGCCGGTGTTCGTGACGGTGAAGGCCTTGTCCACAGGGGTGGACACGTCGGTTTCCCCGAAGCTCACCGCGCTGGCGGTGGGCGACACCTGGAGCTTCGGCGGAACAACCACCGTCACCTGTTTCTGCGCCGTCACCGCCGCGCCGATGCCATCCTGCCGTTCTGCGGTGGCCATCACGGTCCACGCGCCCTCCGGCAGGCTCACCTGGCCCGGAAACTCCCCGTCGTAGTCGGTCGAGACGCCCTTGCTCTCGCCGTTGACCGAGTAGGTCACCCGGACATTCTTTGTGGGGAGGCAGTCCTCGACGGTGTTGAACGTGACGGCGGCGCCGCACGCCACCTTCACCGTTGCGGTGGTGCCCGTGACGGTGTCCTCAGGGAGGGATAACGTGACAGACGCCAGGGGACAGCCGCCGTAGTTCGGCGAGGCGGCGGCGGAGACATAACCCAGGTCAGCCAGCGCCCCAAGGTCCACCCCGGAATAGGCGCGCTTCATCACACCGGGCAGATAGGCGGGCTCCATCACCGCCCCGCCGGGCACCGCCCCCTGCGTCCAGTGCTGCAGACTGCTCCCGGACAGGAAAGGGGAGGGGGAATATATGGGAGGCAGCGTCCCGCCAAAGGCCGCGGTGGCGGCCGGACCGCCAAACACAACAGCCCCGCTGGTGAGCGCGGCGGAGTTTCCAACGAAAGTCCCAGCGTCAACCAACAACAGAACAGGGTTGCCGGCAGCGAGGAGGTTGTCGAGATTCGTGTAAATACCGGCGCCCTGAGTGCTTGCCCCGCTTGCTCCCACAAAGGTGCTGAACCCCAGCCCGTGGGTCATTTCATGGAGCATCACGGAGCGAAGGTCCACTTGGTCGGCCGCAGGCGGATTCAGGGAGGTGTTCCAATTCCACCCCCAGTCAAACACAAGCACCATCTCGGCGTAGCCGGCAAAAGGTTTGACACCTTCGGTCAGCCGGCGAAACACGGCCCCGTTTCCGGCGGGACTTCCCCAGAGCGTGCCCCCCTGGGCGAGTGCTCCCCCTCCGTCAAACTCAGACGGCTTGAGCATAAGGTCAAACTCGCCGGATTCATTCAAAACATCCAATAGGTAGACCAGTGTTTCCTCCAGCCGGTCCATGCGCTCCGTTCCCTGGCGGAACCCGACGCCTTCGGCGTCCTTGCTGTACACGTTGACCGCCATGGCGTTCGCCTCAAGGGTGGAGAGCAGCGTCGCCCCCGCCAAGAGGGCGTCTGCGGCCAAGTCCTTCTCCGGCCCCTGCGGACCGTCCGCCAGGATCAGCACCGGTGTTTCGGACTCCGCCTGCGCAAGACCCTGCCCGTGCAAGGCAAAAACCAACGCGGCCAAGCAGGCCGTTGTGCAAAAAAAAGGGCGTTTCATGGGGGACTCTCCAATGTTGCCACGCCGTCTGAAAGTTCTTATTGTAAACACTATTCGCTGGAAAAACTATACCCTGTTTTCCGAAAAAGGCGCGGTCACCGGGCGGCGATGAAGGTACCCAGCACGCCGTCCGCCAGGTGCTCCCGTTCGATGTCCAGGTACAGCGTCCGGCGCAGGGTGTAGACGCGTCCGACCAGACGGTCTTTGTGAAACACCCCGCCCTGCCGGATTACATAGGTTTCGCCCTCCCCCCGGGGCAACACATGGGTCACGGGGCCGCGCCAGCCAAAGCCCTGCCGGATTTCGAACCGCTTCTCGTTCTGGAGGAATAGTCCGATCCGCCCCGGCTGCGCGGCGCTCCAGGGGGTCAGGAAGAAACTGCGGGGCCCCTGAAGGGACATGAGGTCGAACAGCGGCTCGTCCAGCGAGGAGGTGACGCGCCAGAAGGCCCGCGGTCGCCGGACGTCCACAAAGCAGTGGATCAACCCGTCGTTGTCCGAGCAGGCGAAGAGCGCCCCCGCAGGCCGCAGGGGACGTTTCAGCAGGGCATGCCCCGCGAAGGGGTCCGGCAGGTCTTCGGAGTCCTGCGCCGCCGTCTGGGTGCGGGCGGCGGCCAGAAGACGCCGCCTGCGGACATCCTTGGCGAGGGCGATGAGGAAGAACCAGGCCAGTCCGCCCACGGCCAGGAGCCCCAGCGCCCAGCCCCCCGCGCGGACCCATCCGTCGTTGTCGGCGGCGGCACCGTAGCAGAGCACGGCCGCCGCCTCGGCCAGCAGCACCGCGTACACGGCGAGCATCCCTGCCGACACAGGCGTGGCCGCGCGGGGCAGGGTGTAGTAGCACACCGCCCGCTCGGCGGGCGAGATACGGTCCTCTGGCTGCTCAACATACGGCATGCGACCATTGTCCACCTCCCCCCCCGGGGGAGTCAAACAGCGGCTCCGCGGTGTATACTGGGGACCGTGCGCGCCCAAGCGGGAATGCCCGGGGGCGCAGCGGCGTTTGTGGGATGAGTGTCCTAGTCCCGTATACAGGCGTTAAGGAGAATCCCCTCATGAACATTGGCGCCCGGTTGGTCGGTTTCGGCGTGGACCGTCCCAAGCTCACCGTGCTCTCCATAGGCGCGCTCACCCTGGCGCTGGCGCTGCTTGCCGCGCTGCCCACCGTTTTTCCCGCCGCGTTTCCGGCGCTGAACGGGGTGCGGGTGGACACGGACCCGGAGAACATGCTGAGCGCGGAGGAGCCCGCGCGGGTCTTCCACAACGACATGAAGCGGGTCTTCGACCTGAACGAAATCGTGGTGCTCGGCGTGGTGAACGAGTCGCACCCGGACGGAGTGTTCAATCCGGAGAGCCTCGGGCGGGTGCATGCGCTGGCGGAGTACGCAAAGACCCTGCACGGGGCGGCCATCGGCCAGAAGGACGAGCGGGCCGGGGTGATCGGGGTGGACGTGATCGCCCCGTCCACGGTGGACAACATCGAGCAGGGCGGGCCGGGGGAGGTGAGGTTCGAGTGGCTCATGGCGTCGCCCCCCGCCACGCGGGAGGAGGCGCTCGCGGTGCGCGACCGCGCGGCGCGGATTCCCTTTCTCCAGGGGACGCTGGTTTCCGAGAGCGGCAAGGCGCTGGCCCTGTACCTGCCCCTGACGTCCAAGGCCCTGAGCCACCGGGTGTACAAAAAGCTCCAGGAGAAGATCGCCACCCTGCCCGGGGACGACCAGTACCACATCACGGGGCTTCCCGTGGCCAACGACACCTTCGGGGTGGAGATGTTCATCCAGATGGCCGTGTCGGCCCCCCTGGCCATGCTGGTCATCTTCCTGCTCATGTGGTGGTTCTTCCGCAGGCTTTCGCTGATCATCGCGCCCATGGTGCTGGCGGTGGTCGTGGTGATTCAGACCATGGGCCTCCTTGTTTCCATGGGGAACACGATCCACATCATGAGCTCCATGATCCCGATCTTCCTCATGCCCATCGCCATCCTGGACTCCATCCACATCCTGTCCGAGTTCTACGAGCGCTACCAGAAGCACAAAAACCGTCGCGCGGCGCTGCTGGACGTCATGGGCACGCTGTTCATGCCCATGCTCTACACCTCCCTCACCTCGGCCGCGGGCTTCGCCTCCCTCGCCATCACACCCATTCCTCCCGTGCAGGTCTTCGGCATTTTCGTCGCCCTGGGCGTCATGGTGGCATGGCTGTTCACGGTCACCTTTGTGCCCGCGTTCATCATGCTCATGCCGGCGCGCGGGTTTGAGGGCTACGGCGCCGCGCACACGGAGGACGAGGAGGGGGCGACCTTTATGGGCCGCCTGCTGGGACGCCTCGGCCGTTTCACCTGGAACCGCGCGAAACTGGTGCTGGCACTCACCCTGATCGTGGCGGCCGTGTCCGCCTACGGCATCTCGCAAATCCAGGTCAATGACAACCCCACCCGGTGGTTCAAGGCCAAACACCCCATCCGCGTGGCTGACCGCGTGCTCAACGAGCATTTCGGCGGCACCTACATGGCCTACCTCGCCCTGCGGCCCGCGGACACGGCCTTCGACGCGGCCGGGGCCGCCAAGGGCCTGACGGAGAGGCTCACGGCCTGGGCGGCCGAGAACGCCGGGGACTATCCAGGCCTGCCGGCGGTGGCGGAGGCCCTCGCCGCCGAGGCGCGGACGCGCGCGGGCAACGCTCCCGACTGGAAAACCCTCGCGGGCGGCCTGGGCGACCACGCGCTCGCCGAGGCGGACAAGGGGGGCGATGCCGGCGCGGCGTGGGAGGAGGCCGCGTTCTTCCTGGACAAAGAGCGGCAGCGAGACGAGCTGTTCAAGGACCCGGAGGTGCTCCGATACATGGAGCGCGTGCAGGAGGCCCTGCTGAAAACGGGCACCGTGGGCAAGACAAACTCCCTGGCGGACCTGGTGAAGACGGTGTACCGCGAGCTGATGGAGGGCAAGGACGAGTATTTCCGCATCCCGGACTCCGCGAACGCCGTGGCGCAGTGCATCATCACCTACGAGAGCAGCCACCGCCCGCAGGACCTGTCCCACTTCGTCACGCCGGACTACCGGCAGAGCAGCGTGTGGGTCCAGCTCAAGAGCGGGGACAACCAGGACATGATGCGCGTGATCGAGGCCATGGAGACCTTCGCCGCGGAGAACCCGCCCCCCGCGGGACTGAACCTGGAGTGGTTCGGGCTCACCTACATCAACGTCATCTGGCAGCAGAAGATGGTCGTGGGCATGCTCCAGGCCTTCCTGGGCAGCTTCCTGGTCGTGCTGTTCATGATGATCGTCCTGTACCGTTCCGGACTGTGGGGGCTCCTTTCCATGATCCCCCTCACGGTGACCATCGGCCTGATCTACGGCGTCATCGGGCTCGTGGGCAAGGACTACGACATGCCCGTGGCGGTTCTCTCCGCGCTGTCCCTCGGACTCGCCGTGGACTTCGCCATCCACTTCCTATCCCGCGCCCGGGAAATGCAGCGGGAAACCGGCGACTGGAAAACGGCCGCCCCGAAGATGTTCGGCGAGCCCGCGCGGGCCATCACGCGCAACATCATCGCCGTCGCCGTGGGCTTCACGCCGCTCCTCGCCGCGCCGCTGGTGCCCTACAACACCGTCGGCGTGTTCATGGCCGCCATCCTCGGCGCGTCCGGCGTGGCCACGCTGATCATCATGCCCGCCCTCATGCGCGTGCTGGAGCGCATGCTCTTCCCCGAGTCCCGCGTCTGCCGCATCACGTGCAGCTGCTGCACCTGCGCGGCGACCGCCGCCGCCTTCGCCGGGAGCGTCGCAGTCAACCTGCAGTTCCTGGGCGGCACCTGGACCCAGTGGACGCTGGGAAGCCTGGTGTTCGTGCTGGCCGCAGTGGCCCTGTGCGCGGCGATGTCCCGCCGCGCCGGATGCGCGGCACCCCCCAAACCCGGATGTTGAAACACGCCGCCCGATGCCCCAGAATGGGAACGGGCCAACGAACGGAGGATTGACGGAATGAAGACCAACCGGATGAAACTGCTTGGACTGGCGCTCGGGCTCGCCGTTGCGGCGCCCCTGTGGGCGCAGGACGCCGCCCCGACGGTGGACGAAATCGTCAAAAAGACCAACGCCGTTTCCTATTACCAGGGGACGGACGGGCGCGCCCGCGTCAAGATGACCATCAAGGACAAGCAGGGGAGCACGCGCGAGCGCGAGTTCACCATCCTGCGCAAGAACACGGACGACAAAAACGAGGAGCAGAAGTTCTTCGTCTACTTCCACCGCCCCGCCGATGTCCGCCAGATGGTGTTCATGGTGTGGAAGCATGTCGGCAAGGACGACGACCGCTGGATGTACCTGCCCGCCCTGGACGTGGTCCGGCAGATCGCCGCGAGCGACGAGCGCACCAGTTTTGTGGGGTCCACCTTCTTCTACGAGGACGTGTCCGGCCGCGGGATCGACGAGGACACCCACGAGCTGGTGGAGACCACCGCCGACTACTACGTCCTGAAGAACACGCCCAAGAACCCCTCCGCCGTGGAGTTCGACGCCTACACCATGTACATCCACAAGGGCACCTTCATCCCCGTCAAGGTGGAGTTCGAGAAGGGCGGAAACGTCTACCGCGTGGCCGAGGCGCTCAAGGTCGAGGACATCCAGGGCTTCAAGACCGTCACCCAGTCCCGCATGACCGACAAGAACGCGGGCACGGAGACCACGCTGGACTACGTGAAGGTGGAGTACAGCACGGGCCTGCAGGACGACCTCTTCACGGAGCGGTTCATGCGAAAGCCCCCGCAGGATGTTGTGAAGTAGTTGAGAAACGGAGGCGCGGGAATGTCTGAGCGCGGTTGGACGCGGAACGGTCTTTCGGCGGGATGCGCCGTGGCGATGGTCATGGTATTGTCGGGGCTATCATCGGCGGCGCAGGCCCCCGCATTGCCCCCCGGACTGGCCGCCGAACCCGCCGCAACGCCCGCCCTGCCCCCCGGACTGGACGGCGGGTCGGGCGCGCCGCCACTGCCCGAGGGATTGTCCGGAAACGCCCCGGCCGACGGCGAAGAAACCGGGGCGGAAAAAGAACCGTTCTTGACGCTGCACGGCTTCTGGGACACCCGGGCGGGGGTGAGGTACCGGGAGGACCCGGCGCAGTCCAAGGACCTCACGCTGGGCGAGAGCCGCCTCCAACTGAAGACGGACAAAGCCTGGGGGGATGCCTCTCTGGACGCCACGGCGGACACCTATTTCGACGCGGTGGATGAGGAGGGGCATTTCGACCTGCGCCAGCTCCGCCTCTCCTGGACGCCCCTGGACAGCGTGGACGTGAAGATCGGCCGCCAGGTGCTGACCTGGGGCACGGGGGACATGCTTTTCATCAACGACCTGTTCCCGAAAGACTGGAACTCCTTCTTCATCGGCAGGGACGTGGAGTACCTGAAGGCACCCTCGGACGCGGTCCGGCTGGGCTACTATTCCGACGTTGTGAACGTGGAACTGGTCTACACCCCCCGGTTCAACCCGGACCGGTACATCACCGGCGACCGGATCAGTTTCTACAACCCGATGTATGGGCGCACCGTGGGCCGCGACCGTGAGATGGGCATGCGCGTGCCGGATGACTGGTTCGACAACGACGAATGGGCCCTTCGGCTCTACCGGAATTTCGGGTCCACGCAGGTGGCGCTCTACGGGTATTCCGGCTATTGGAAGAGTCCCGGCGGGCAGCAGCTCCTGCCGCCGCGCGGGCTTTTCCCGGCGCTGAACGTCTACGGCGCGAGCGTGCGTGGCACAGTGGGGAAGGGGGTCGCCAGCGCGGAAATCGGATGGTACGACTCCCGCCGCGACCGCCCCGGCAAAGACCCCTTTGTGAACAACAGCGAGTTGCGGCTCCTGCTCGGGTACGAGCGGGAGGTCGCCAAGGAGCTGACCGCCGGCGTCCAGTACTATCTGGAGCACATGCTGGACCACGGCGCCTACGCGCGCAGCCTCTGGTTTTTCATTCCCGAGCGCGACGAGAACCGCCATGTCTTCACGCTGCGCCTGACCAAGCTGCTGATGAACCAGAACCTCACGCTGTCCTTCTTCGGCTACTACAGCCCTTCAGACAACGACGGCTACCTGCGCCCGCAGGTGTCCTACAAACTGTCCGACGACTGGTCCGTGGACGCTGGCGGAAACATGTTCCTGGGCGCCTGGAACACGACCTTCTTTGGGCAGTTTGAGGACAACAGCAACGTCTACGCGGGCATGCGCTGGTCCTTCTGAGGTGCGCGGGAAGGCCCTTTTCTGCTATCCTGATGCCCCCTAGTTTCCGCCAACCGCAGGAGTGTTTTCCCGTGAAAAGTGACGAAATCCGCTCTTCCTATCTTGAGTTCTTCCGCCAGCGCGGGCATGTCGTGGAGCGGAGCGACCGGCTGGTCCCCTCGAACGACCCGACCCTGCTCTTCACGAGCGCGGGCATGGTCCAGTTCAAGCCTTACTACACCGGCGAGGTGCCGGTGCCCTACCGCCGCGCCACCACGTCGCAGAAGTGCCTGCGCGCCGGCGGCAAGGCGAACGACCTCGACGAGGTGGGGAAGACCTCCCGCCACCTGACCTTCTTCGAGATGCTGGGCAATTTCTCCTTCGGGGACTATTTCAAGCGCGAGGCCATTTCCTGGGCGTGGGAGTTCACCACGCAGGTCATCAAGTTCCCGGCGGACAAGGTCTGGGTGTCCGTCTATCTGGACGACGACGAGGCGGCGGACATTTGGGAGAAGGAGATGGGCGTGTCCCCGTCGCGTATTGTGCGGCTGGGGGCCAAGGACAACTTCTGGGGGCCCGCCGGGGACACCGGCGCCTGCGGCCCGTGTTCCGAGTTGCTGTACGACCGGGGCGAGGCGATTGACCCCCACGCCACCCTGGAGAACGACCCCAGGGAGCGGTTTCTGGAGTTCTGGAACCTGGTCTTCCCGCAGTATGACCAGCAGCTGGACGGTTCGCGCCCCCCGCTCAAGAACCGGGGCATTGACACGGGCATGGGCCTGGAGCGGCTTGCCGCCCTGTTGCAGGACAAGGAGACCGTCTTCGACACGGACGGCATCTTCTCCATCATCGAGGCAACCCAGTCGCTGACGAATGTGGCCTACACAGACCGCCCGGTGCCCTACCGGGTGATCGCCGACCACATCCGCGCCCTGAGCTTCATGATCGCCGACGGCATCCTCCCCTCCAACGAGGGGCGAGGGTACGTCCTGCGCCGTCTGCTGCGCCGCGCGGCGCGGTTTGGCCGGGAACTCGGTCTGGAGCGGCCTTTCCTTCACACCGTCAGCGGCGCCGTGGTGGACCGTCTGGGCCACCAGTACCCGGAACTGGTCGAGGGCGGCAAGCAGATCGCCCACATCATCCGTCTGGAGGAGGAGCGCTTCGCGGGAACGCTCGCGCGGGGCATGGAAATCCTCGCGGAGGTCTTTGCCAAGGTGGAAGCATCCGGGAACAAGGTCGCGCCGGGCGATGATCTGTTCAAGCTGTACGACACCTACGGGTTCCCGCTGGACCTCGCCACGGACATGGCCGAGGAGCGCGGCTACACTGTGGACACGGACGGCTTCAAGGCCGCCATGGCCCAGCAGAAGGAAAAGGCGCGCGGCACCTGGGCCGGCAGCGGCCAGCAGTCCCTCGCCCCGGTCTACCACAGCCTGCACGCGGCGAAGGGCGACACCCCGTTCACGGGCTACGAGTCCCTCGCGGAAACCGCCGAAGTCCTGGCCATCATCCAGGACGGCGCGGAGGTGGACAGCCTTCCGGAAGGGGAGACCGGCGAGGTCCTTCTTGACAAGACCCCGTTCTACGCGGAGTCCGGCGGCCAGGTGGCTGACACCGGCACGCTGGCGTGCTCGGAGGCGACCGGACAGGTGACCCATGTGAAGCGGCTGGTCGGCAAAATGACCCTGCACACGGTGACCATGCTCTCCGGATCCCTCCGTAAAGGGGACAAGGTGGACGCCCGGGTGGACGGCGCGCGGCGCGCGCGCACGGAGGCCCACCACACGGCGACCCACCTGCTCCAGGCTGCCCTGCGTCAGGTTGTCGGCGACCATGTCCACCAGGCGGGCTCCTATGTCGGCCCGGACCGCCTGCGCTTTGACTTCACCCATTTCGAGGGCATTTCGGAGGCCCTGCTGGAGGATGTGGAGGCCAGCGTGAACGCCGCCCTCCGCGCGGATGAGTCCGTGGACATCGCCCTGAAGGGGCTGGACGAGGCCCGCGCCGAGGGGGCCATGGCTCTCTTCGGTGAGAAATACGAGGACGTGGTCCGCACGGTCCGCGTCGGCGATGTCAGCCTGGAGCTTTGCGGCGGCTGCCACGTGGCGCGCACGGGCGTCATCGGCTGCGTGAAGATCCTCAGCGAGGCCGCGCTGGCCTCCGGCGTGCGGCGGCTGGAGGCCGTGGCCGGGGAGGCGGCCGTCGAGGTGATCCAGGAGCGCGACCGCCAGCTGCGCGCGTCGGCCCATCTGCTGAGCGCCCGCCCGGACGCGCTGGTGGAGCGCATTTCCGCTCTCCAGGACGAGCTCAAGCGCCTGGGCCGCGAGGTGGACAAGTGGAAGCAGGCCGCCGCCACCGGCGGAACGGACTACCTGAGCCGTGTCGTGGAGGTGAAGGGGGTCAAGGTCCTCGCCGTCGAGGTGGACGGCATGGACGCGAAGGGTCTGCGCCCGGTGCTGGACCAGTTGAAGGACAAGCTGGGGTCCGGCGTCATCGTGCTGGGCAGCGTTGATGACGGCAAGGTGGCCCTGTGCGCCGGCGTGACCAAGGACCTCATGGGCCGCGTGCGGGCCGGGGACGTGGTGGGCAGGATTGCCCCCATCGTTGAGGGCAGCGGCGGCGGCCGGCCCGACATGGCCCAGGCCGGCGGCAAGAAGGTCTCCGCGCTCCCCGAGGCTTTGGCGAACGTCGCCGGGGTCGTGGCGGAACTACTGGGCTAGGGCCTGCAAAAGCGGCCGCAATTCATTCACGGCTGCTCCTGGAGCGGGGAGCAGTGCATCCCGAACGCCTCGGCGACGGCCGGGTAGGTGATCCGCCCGTCCAGCACATTCACCCCCTTGCGAAGCGCCCCATCCTCGGCGACCGCGCGCTCAAAGCCCTTGTCGGCCACAGCGAGGCCGTAGCCGAGGGTCGCGTTGGTGAGGGCGTAGGTCGAGGTGCGCGGCACCGCCCCCGGCATGTTGGCCACGCAATAGTGGACCACGTCGTGCACCAGGTACGTGGGGTTGTCGTGCGTGGTGGGCCGCGCGGTTTCCACGCAGCCCCCCTGGTCAATGGCGATGTCCACCAGGGCGGAACCGGGCCGCATCCGGCGCACCAAATCCCCGGAAACCAGCATTGGGGCGAGGGCGCCCGGCACCAGCACCGCCCCGATCACGAGGTCCGCCTGGGTCACCTCCTCGGCGATGTTCGCCCGGTTCGACATGACGGTGGCGATCCGGCCGCCCATGATGTCGTGCAGGTGGCGCAGGCGCGCCGGATCGATGTCAATCACAGTCACATGGGCGCCCATGCCCACCGCCATCTGGCAGGCGTTGCTTCCCGCCACGCCCGCGCCCAGGATGACCACGTTGGCGGGCTTCACACCGGACACGCCCCCCAGCAGAATCCCGGCGCCGCCGGAAAAGGCCTCCAGACACTGCGCGCCTTTCTGGACAGAAAGGCGGCCCGCCACCTCGCTCATGGGGGTCAGCAGGGGCAGCGACCCGTCGGGCGGCTGGATGGTCTCGTAGGCGATGCCGGTCGCCCGCGCGTCCAGCATGCGCCGGGTCAGCGCCTCGTTCGAGGCCAGATGCAGGTAGGTGTAGAGGATGAGCCCCGGACGCAGGGCCTCCAACTCGGGGCCGAGCGGCTCCTTTACCTTGATCACCATGTCCGCGTCGCGCCAGACGGGGCCGGGCCCCTCCACCAGGGTGGCCCCGGCGGCGCGGTAGGCCTCGTCGGGAATCCCGCTGCCGACCCCCGCCCCGGCCTCCACCAGCACCCGGTGGCCGTGCGACACAAAGGCCGCCACTCCGGAAGGCGCCAGCGCAACGCGGGCCTCGGCGGTTTTGATCTCTTTGGGCACCCCGACGATCATGTGTGTTCCTCCCGTGGCGGGTTCCGGGCGGCCCGCAGGAACCGGCATGCGCGCCCGCCGCCGGCGCGTATCCTACTGCAAAGCCGGGCGGCCGTAAAAGGGAAAACGGCGTCTTTTTTTTGGGCCGGGATCCGGTTTGCTTTTTATTGGAAAGCGGGGTATTCTATCCGGGTTTGCCCCAACCCTAACCCATCGGAGAACAGGTTCCATGAGCAACAGCCTCTCCCGCCGCGCCTTCCTCGCGGCGGCCACCACGTCCGCGGCCCTCACGGCCGGATGCTGCACCGCCGGAAAAATGAACACCGCCAAGGTCGTCCCCCGGAAACTGTCGCCGAACGGGAAGATCAACCTCGCGAGCATTGGCTGCGGCGGGCAGGGTCTGGGCGACACGATGAACTGCTTCAAGTTCAGCGACAAGGTCAATTATGTCGCCCTCTGCGACGTGGACTGGGACCGCTGCGCCGAGGCGTTCTACAAGATCCCCGGCGCGAAGCAGTACAAGGACTACCGGAAGATGCTGGAGGAGATGGACGGCCAGATTGATGGGCTGGTCATCTCCACCCCGGACCACACCCACGCCCCGGCCGCCTACATGTCCATGATGATGGGCAAGCACGTGCGCGTCCAGAAGCCCCTCACCCACACCATCGCCGAGGCGCGCCTGCTGGCCAAGACCGCGAAGGAGACCGGTGTCGTCACCGCCATGGGCAACCAGGGCCACTCCGGCGACGGCGTGCGTGACCTGTGCGAGATGCTGTGGTCGGGTGCCATCGGCGACGTCAAAGAGGCGCACATCTGGACCGACCGCCCCATCTGGCCGCAGGGCATTGAGAAGCCGCTCAAGGAACAGGCCGTTCCCGACACAATGGACTGGGACCTCTGGCTCGGCTGCGCACCCAGGCGCCCCTACAACAAGATGTACGCGCCCTTCAACTGGCGCGGCTGGTGGGATTTCGGCTGCGGCGCCATCGGCGACATGGCCTGCCACATCATGGATCCGGCCTTCTGGGCGCTGTACCTCGGCAACGCCCCCTCCTACACCGTGGAAGTGGTCCAGGAGGAGGGCATGACCAAGCAGACCCCGCCGAAGAAGTCCGTCATCAAGTACGAGTTCCCCGAGCGCGAGACGCCCGCGGGCAAGATGGCGGCGGTCACGGTCTACTGGTACGACGGAAAGCTGCTTCCGCCGCGCCCGGCCGGCATCCCCGAGAGCGAGACCATGGGCGACGGCGACAACGGCTCCTACTTCGTCGGCACCAAGGGTGTCCTGAGTTCCGGCACCTACGGCGGCGCGTCCCGCCTGCTGCCGGAGGCCGTGATGAAGGACATCAAGAAGCCCGAGCAGACCATCCCGCGCGTTCCCGGCGAGGACCCCTTCCTTTCCTGGGTGGACGCCTGCCTGACCGGCGGCGTGGCGCAGTCGGACTTCTCCTACGCCGGGCCGCTCACCGAGGTGGCGAACATGGGCAACGTCGCCCTCCTCGCCGGGGAGAAGATTGAATTTGACGTCGCCTCCATGAAGATCACCAACGTCAAGTCCGCGAACAAGTACCTCACGAAGGAGTACCGCAAGCCCTTCGACTTCATGCCGCTGTAAGACAGCCTGTTTCTGACGGCCCGAAGCCCCGGTTTCGGGCCGTTCTTCTTTAAGTTCCTGATCACCGGATACTACATCGCGCGAACCGAATCCGTGGCGGGAACGAGATTGCCGCGCTTCGCTGCTAAGAAAGTACCGGGTTCGCTGGAGCGGCCGCGCCCCTGGGATCGCCAAGCTTCCCCTTGGCTTTCGGGGAAACACGGATCGAACAGGCCCGCGCGGAAGAACCCAAGAGGCCAAGCTGGAGCTTGGCGAGCCCAGGGGGCGCG